>CAZHFS010000059.1:0-12009 GCA_964531885.1 uncultured Propionivibrio sp. | reverse complement strand
TTCAGGTCCTGGTGGTGGCAACACTGTGGAGGTTCGAGTCCTCTCCTGGGCACCAGCAACAAGCAAAGCCTTGATCGATTGATCAAGGCTTTTTGCTTTGCACACCCCCATGAAAAGAGATTCGACAAGACCGCGGCACATTGCGCCACCACAACGCATTTTCAGAACTGCCTTATTGGACACGCACATCGGCGTCGAAAAGCTCATAAGAGTTTTGCTGCCTGTGCAAAATCAAGACCACCCTCTTTCAGTCCAGACCGCGCATAACGCCCTAAAACAAAGGCACGCTGCCCTCCTTTGATCCCGGAACCGCGGACCAACGAGTAGGCGATTTCCGCCCCATTCCCGACATCAGCGCCATCCAAAACAATATTCATGGGATCGACGCGCTGCCGACGCGCAGCAAACTCGAGATAATCCTGCGGGGCGGACAACACAGCGCACAGTCGGTCAAATTCCGATTCAAGCAACTCGTCTGCCGGAACACACTGATCAAGCTGTCTTTCATTTTCCAGCAATTCTGCTTCAAGACGGCTGCGCTCAGCCGAGGCTCCGGCAGCAGGAGAAAGGATCGTCCCCAAACCTGGCCCTTGCTGCTCAAGAAGACGCAAGCGCGCGCGCAGCAATGAGCGCGTTTCTTCAAGCTCGCGCCGTTCGGTGCGTTCCATTCCAGCCTGCGCCAGAACTTCAGCAACCAAATACTCAAAAGCCTGCACCGCGATTAACCGCCGCACTTCGTCCTCGTTCAGACCGCATATTCTCGCCTGATGATCAGAGAATACGAGCACGGTCTGAGCCACCTCGCGTTGCACGACCTCTCCCCGCATGGCCATGCCAAAAACCGTCTGCTCCTCGCATGCCATGCCAAGGACAAAAACAGCACTGTCGATTTCCGGGTATTTTTCAAACAGGGTTTGCAGGTTTTTTGAGCGACCAACCGAAGCCTGAACATCTCGATTGGAAGCAAAAAAAGCTCGCAAGGAAGGGGTATCGGACCAACGCTCCGTGGATATTTCAATCGGAGAAGGCAAAGCCAACACGGACGCGCGCAAATAATCGATCGTCTTGATCACAGCGGGCTTCAAACGCGCACGGCTGTCACGAACGATCCTGAAGCGTGGATTGGCAAGCTGGATTGCCTTGTCGATGGCACGTTGAATCAACTCGCCCGAGGGTTGATCCGGATCGAATTGAGCAGGCCGGTTGATGAACCAGTCGAGGATACCCATCTGTGCACGGCCTCCACCGCCAACGAACCCAATGAACGCCCTAGAGAAAAAGACAATACCCTGCCACTCTACGCGCTCACTCAAGCACCCCGCAAGAAAAAAAGCCGACCGAAAATGGTCGGCTTTCTTCTGCAGAAACAATTAACACTTAAACGGATGCCGCCGCAAAATCGTCTCATCGCGCTCCGGGCCGGTCGAGACGATATCGATAGAGATATCACACAACTCTTCGATACGCTTCAGATATGCCACTGCGGCAGGCGGCAGTTGATCCGTCGTGGTAGCGCCATAGGTCGACTCGCTCCAGCCGGGCATGGTCTCGAGCACCGGCTCGCAGGCTGCGACCTCATCCGCGCCCATCGGAAGCAGATCGATCACCTTGCCATTAAGACGATATCCGGTACAGATCTTGAGTTCTGGCAGGCCGTCGAGAACATCCAGCTTGGTAATGCACAGACCAGTGACCCCATTGATCTGGATCGAGCGGCGCAGTGCAGGCGCATCAAACCACCCACAGCGACGCTTGCGCCCTGTCACTGTACCGAATTCACGACCTTTCTGGGACATCTGATACCCTGGCTTACCCTCGGTCTCGATATCCAGTTCACTCGGGAAAGGCCCCCCGCCAACACGCGTGCAATAGGCCTTGGTGATCCCGAGCACGTAATGCAACTTCGAGGGGCCCACGCCCGAACCCGCCGCAGCTTGACCGGCAACGCAGTTCGAAGAGGTAACGAAAGGATACGTCCCGTGATCAACGTCCAACAATGAACCTTGAGCCCCTTCGAAAAGGAGGTTTTGCCCAGCCTTGTTCGCCTCGTGCAGGGCCGCCGACACATCCGTGACGAGCGGCATGATTTCCTTGGCATCTGCCATCACACGCTCAAGCACTGCATCATAATCGACCGCCTCCGCACCCAGATACTGGGTCAGGACGAAGTTGTGGTAATCCATGTTCTCGCGCAGTTTTTCGGCGAAACGCTGAGGATTGAACAGGTCATAGACGCGCAGAGCACGCCGGGCAACTTTATCCTCGTAGGTCGGCCCGATCCCTTTGCCGGTGGTACCGATCTTGGCGCCTTCGGCTTTGGCTGCTTCGCGCGCGCGGTCGATGGCCTGATGATAAGGGAGAATCAATGGACACCCGGGGCTGATTCTCAGGCGCGAACGCACTTCAATACCGCCGGCTTCAAGTTCGCGGATCTCGGATAGCAAATGGTGCGTATCCAGAACAACGCCGTTGCCGATATAACAAACCACACCATCACGGACAATGCCTGAAGGCACCAAATTGAGCTTGAACACCCGCTCGCCAACCACCAGCGTATGTCCGGCATTATGGCCACCCTGAAAACGGACAACCCCTTGCGCATGATCGGTGAGCCAATCGACGATTTTGCCCTTGCCCTCATCACCCCACTGGGTGCCGACTACGATGACGTTCTTAGCCATTGCTACTGATCCCTGTTTTCGATTCAATCTTCCACTGACCATCACGCCACACCAGGATGCGGTCGCAGACGGGTCCCTCGCAATGCGTTTCGCCCGGCAACAATTGCACGACGATCTCGCCTTGTTCTCTCAACTCGGCGATTCTATCAGCCAGCACGCTGTCACCTGTGCCAGCCGGCGCTAGAATGCCTTTCAAATCTCCATTACCCAGGGTAAGCCGGGCGATTTCGCGCAGATCGAGCGAAAATCCGGTTGCCGCCCTAGCCCGACCAAAGTCCTTGCCGACGCCATCATAACGGCCACCACGCGCGATGGCTGCCGGGTAACCCGCATAGTAGGCGGCAAATACAACGCCGTTATGATAGTGGTAGCCCGTCAGATCGGCGAGGTCGAACGACAAGGGCAACTCGCTCATCCTTTCGTACAAAGCTCTCAGGCTAGCGAGCGCGGATGCGATCTCAGGCAACGCTGGCAGGACTTCTGCAGCAACATCCAGCACCGAGGCATCACCAAAAAGCTCTGGCAAGCGCAGGAAAGCGGCGCGATACGGCAATGAAAGCCGGTTGCAATAGTCGCGCAGGCTTGGAATGTCCTTGACCTGCAGCAACTGGATGATCGCCGCCTCATCTGAGGCCTCAAGGCACGCCGCTTTTGCCAAGGCGCGGAAAACGCCTACGTGGCCGATATCGATACGGGACGCAGGCGTGCCAGCATTAACCAATGCCGACCAGAGAAGCCGAATGATTTCCAAATCCGCCTCAAGACCCGCGTAACCATACAGCTCGGCGCCCAATTGGATCGGCTCACGGCTCGCAGCATGGGACGCGGGCAAGGTGTGCAGCACGCTATCGCAATAACAAAGACGCGTCACGCCATCGCGGTTTAGCAGATGGGCATCAATCCGTGCGACCTGCGGCGTCATGTCGGCCCGGACCCCCAGGGTACGCCCCGATAGCTGGTCGACGATCTTGAACGTTCTTAGCTTGAGATCCGAACCTGAACCAGTCAGCAAGGAGTCGAGGTGCTCCAGCAACGGAGGCATGACGAATTCGTAACCGTGAACGCGGAACAGATCAAGCACAGTACGGCGCAACGCTTCGATACGTGCCGCTTCCTGGGGCAACGCATCGGCAACATAGTCAGGCAACAACCAATTCATTTGAAAACCATTAGAAGGATGAGACCGATCAACATGCAACTCAGACCGATAAAACGGATTTGCCCATCCTTCATCTGAACCAGACGACGGAAGGTTTCACGCCAAGCCTGGGGTGCCAGGAAGGGAAGGATCCCTTCCAGCACCAGCATCAAGGCAAACGCGAGCAACAGCGTGCGGGTCATTTCGAGGCTTTGTCAGCACGGCCCATGTTCTTCATGTATTTGAAGAAATCGGAGTTCGGCTCAACAACGATAACGTCACCCTTATTCTTGAAACTTCCGCGATACGCTTCAAGGCTACGATAAAAGCTGTAGAACTCGGGGTTTTGATTGAAGGCCTGCGCATAAATCGCTGCCGCTTTGGCATCACCTTCGCCCTTCACTTTCTGTGCTTCCCGGTAAGCCTCGGCGACAATGACTTCACGCTGCCGGTCGGCATCGGCACGAATCTTTTCAGCTTCAGCCGAACCTTCGGAGCGTAGCTCGTTCGCCACGCGTTTGCGCTCAGCCTCCATCCGTCGATAGACCGACTCGCTCACCTCGCTCGGCAAATCGACGCGCTTGACGCGCACGTCGACGATCTGCACGCCAATTTTGCGCGCGTCCAGATCGGCTTTTTCGCGCATCTGCTCCATGATTTTGTCGCGCTCGCCGGAAACCACGTCGTGCACCGTGCGCTTACCAAACTCTTCCCGCAAGCCGGCATTGACTGTCTGTGCCAAGCGGGTACGCGCACGCGCCTCGTCACCCGCAACCGACACATAGTAGAGTTTGGGATCAACGATTCGCCATTTGACAAACGAATCCACCAGAACGTTTTTCTTCTCGGAAGTAATGAACCGCTCTGGCTCCGCCGAGTCGAGGGTCAGGATGCGCTTGTCGAAATAACGGACGTTCTGAATGAATGGCCATTTGAAATAAAGGCCCGGCTCGGAAATTACCTCACGTACTTCCCCCAACTGGAAGATGATGGCGTGCTGGCGCTGATCGACCGTAAAAATCGTGGTGCCGACCAGGACAAAGAAGCCTGCAACCGCAGCTGCAACGAAATTAAGACCGGATTTCATCAACGCACCTCCCGATCACGCGAACGCAAAGCATCGCGGTTACGCAGATCCGGCCGGTCGACCACCTGCGGCGGCGTTTCATTTGACTGCGCTGGTGCCTGGCGCATGGCCGGCGGCGCAGCGTCCGACGTTTGCGAAATTGCAGGCACAGAGCTGGCAGCCTGCATCAGCTTATCGAGCGGCAGATACAGCAGATTGCCCTGCCCCTTGGCATCCACCATGACTTTGCTGGTGTTGGCATACACCTGCTGCATCGTCTCGAGGTACAGGCGATTACGCGTCACTTCAGGCGCTTTGGCATACTCATTGTTGAGCTGCCGGAAACGGCTTGCATCACCTTCAGCAGTCGCGATCAGGCGCTGTTTGTATCCTTCCGCTTCCTGCATCAGACGCCCCGCCGTACCGCGCGCCTTCGGAATCACGTCGTTGGCATAAGCCTGGCCTTCGTTTTTCTGGCGTTCGCGGTCCTGACCTGCCTTTACCGCGTCATCAAATGCGGATTGAACCTGCTCCGGCGGTTGCGCGTTCTGCATCGTGACCTTGGAAATTTGGATACCTGTCTCGTAACGGTCGAGGATTTCCTGCATCAGGTTTGAGGCCTTGATCGCGATCTGTTCCCGCCCCTCGTAGAGCACGAAGTCCATGCGGCTCTTACCGACAATCTCACGGATAGCGGTTTCAGCGGCCTGCATCACAGCCTCGTCCGGACCGCGGTTATTGAATATATAGGCAACCGGATCCTTGAGGATGTACTGCACCGCAAACTGGATGTTGATGATGTTCTCATCATCGGTGAGCATCAGCGCTTCCTTGAGCACCTTGTTGCGCTCGCTGCCCCGGTAACCGATTTCGAGGGTACGCACCCCAGAAATATTGACGAGTTCGTGCGACTGGATTGGATACGGCAAGCGCCAGCGCAAACCAGACTCGGTACTTTCTTTGTATTTGCCAAATTGCAACACGAGGCCGCGCTGCGACGCATCGACGATATAAAAACCGCTCGCCAACCACGCCAGGACGGCCAGGGCACCGATCAAACCGGCGCCACCGCTCAGGAACTTGGGATTCAACTCGACCGGCGGACGACCGCCTCCATCGCCACCATTGCCGTTATCATTCCCGCCACCTTTTTTCTTATCGAAAATCGAACCAAGGCGACCGTTAAGATCGCGCCACAGGTCCTCAAGGTCAGGCGGCCCCTGATTCGGGCGTTTTCCGCCCCCGTTGTTACTGTCGTTGCCGCGACCGCCCCATTGCGGGTCGTTGATCGACATAAGCACTCCAATGCAAGAAATCATAAGGAAGTGTTCGTATTCGTTTCGTCTTCAGGGTTATCACCAACATCGTCCGCAGACGATGGTTCGCGCACAATGCCACGCTTTTCTCCGGCAATTTCCGAAAGCGCATCGCGTAAGAGACTTAGCCCATCCCCACATTTTGCGCTCAGCCGGACCTTCTCGATCATACCATACTCATTACGTTCGACTGCCGGCGGCAAGCCAGTCAAATCAAGCTTGTTGAGCACGATCAGCTGCCGAACATCGCTCGCCCCGATCGCATCCAATACCTTGGCTACCTCAGCCATCTGCTCATCCCGTGCCGGACTTGCCGAATCAACGACATGTAACAGCAAATCGGCCTGAGCGGTTGCTTCCAGCGTTGCCTGAAAAGCCGCAACCAATTCGTGTGGCAAATCCCGAATGAAGCCAACGGTATCGGACAAGACGACACTTCCCGCCTCACCCAACCACAATTTCCGTGATGTCGTATCGAGCGTAGCAAAAAGCTGGTCGGCAGCATACGCGCCCGAATGCGTAAGGGCATTGAATAAGGTTGACTTGCCTGCGTTAGTGTAGCCGACAAGGGAAACGTTCAACACCTCACTACGCCCACGGGCTTTGCGCTGCACACCACGCTGGCGTTCGAGCCGCCCCAGCCTTTCACGCAATACTTTGACACGCTTACCCAATAGCCGACGGTCGGTTTCCAGCTGAGTTTCGCCCGGCCCCTTTAGGCCGATACCCCCTTTTTGGCGCTCGAGGTGAGTCCAACCTCGCACCAAACGGGTTGCCAGATGATCCAGCTGAGCCAGCTCAACCTGCAGCTTCCCTTCGGCACTCTGGGCTCGCTGGGCGAAAATGTCGAGGATCAGGCTGGTACGATCAACAACCCGGCATTGCAGGATGCGCTCAAGATTGCGCTCCTGCGCTGGGGACAAAGCATGATTGAAAATGACCAGATTGGCACCGTGCGCAGCCACTTCGGCACCAACTTCCTCGACTTTGCCTTTACCCGCAAAGGTTGCCGGGTCGGGGCTTCGCCGCTTGCCTTGCACCTCCGCACAGACTGTTGCCCCAGCAGAGGCAACGAGCAAGCGCACCTCTTCCAAGCGGTCGGGGATATCCCCTTCACCGAAATCGAGTTGCACGACAACCGCGCGCTCTCCGGCAGATGGGCGTTCAAACATAGGAATGAGTCATGCCGACCAGATCAGGCAGCATGCACAGAGAATCAACGCGGATTGTGAGAACGGCCCCGCTGGCAAGACAGACAACCCGCCCTGCCAGTGGCAAAAGAGGCAGTATCACTCGTCGCCGGAATCCTGTTGCAGATTGACGGGACGAGCAGGCACGACCGTTGAAATCGCGTGCTTGTACACCATCTGCGTCACGGTATTCTTGAGCAGGACGACATACTGATCGAAGGACTCAACCTGTCCTTGCAACTTGATCCCGTTAACCAGATAGATTGAAACAGGTACATGTTCGCGACGCAAAGCGTTCAGGAAGGGGTCTTGTAAAAGTTGCCCTTTATTACTCATGGTTAGAACTCCATGTTCATTGTTGGTATGGAAACCTAGCTTAAAGGATTTTTCCCAGGTTGACCATAATTGCTAAGAATAATTACGCGATACTTACTTCGTTACCGTCTGCCGTTTGGGTTTTGCAGCCGGAACCTGCTGCCCAGATCCCTTAGCAGGCGTCTTGGCAGATGTCGTTCTCTTGACCTGAGGGCTTTTCTGCTTTTCTTCGGGTTTTGGGCGCCGACGCGTTTTTTCTTCCGGCTTACGCTCGGCAAAGGGATTGTCGCTGACGTTAAACTGGATGCGCAGGGGTGTTCCTTGCAACTTGAACACTTCCCGGAAAACATGCTCCAAATAACGTCGATAAGAATCCGGAACCTTATCGAGCGCATTGCCGTGGATAACGATCACCGGCGGATTGCGGCCACCTTGGTGCGCATAACGCAACTTGGGTCGAAAAACCCCGCTGCGCGGCGGCGCCTGCCGTGCCACGGCATCGATCAAGGTACGCGTCAGTTGCGGCGTAGACAGATTGGCCGTTGCTGCCTTGTAGGCAGCATCAACCGACTTGAAGACCTGAACCAGACCTTGCCCTTTGAGCGCAGAGACGTAGTGGAACTTGGCAAAATCGAGAAATTTCAGGCGAGCCTCAAGATCCTGTTTGATCTGCTCACGCTTGTAATTATCCAGGCCATCCCACTTGTTGATCGCCACCACCAAAGCACGCCCGGATTCAAGCACAAACCCGGCGATGTGCGCGTCCTGATCTGAAATATCCTGCTGCGCATCGAGCACAAGGACCACGACGTGAGCATCCTCGATCGACTGCAAGGTCTTGATCACCGAGAACTTCTCGATCGATTCGAAGACTTTTCCTTTGCGGCGCAGGCCGGCCGTATCGATCAGCGTGTATTTGCGTCCGTCACGCTCGAAGTCGACATAGATCGCATCGCGCGTGGTTCCAGGCAGATCAAAGGCGATCACCCGCTCTTCACCAAGCAGGGCGTTGATCATCGTACTCTTGCCAACGTTGGGCCGGCCAACGATGGCTACCTTGAGGATATCGTCCTTTTCCTGATCTTCGCTGGGTTCTGGATACGGCTCAAGCACCAACTCGACGAGATGACGCACGCCCTCGCCATGAGTTGCCGAAATAGCCAACGGTTCACCAAGGCCCAACTCATGAAAATCGGCGACGACAACGCCGCGCGACATCCCTTCGGCCTTGTTTACCGCAACAACCACAGAACGATCGAGCTTGCGCAGTTTGTTGGCAATTTCCTTGTCGAGCGCCGTAATACCCGTCCGCCCATCCACGACGAAAACAATGGCATCGGCCTCGGCAATGGCTTGCTCGGTTTGGCGCGCCATCTCGTGCATGATGCCTTCCTTGGCAAGCGGTTCGAAACCGCCGGTATCAACGACGAGATAGGGCTTGCTGCCAACCTTGCCATGACCGTAGTGTCGATCGCGCGTCAAGCCGGGTATATCGGCAACGAGCGCATCGCGCGTCTTGGTCAGGCGGTTGAATAGGGTCGATTTGCCGACATTGGGCCGACCAACCAAAACAATAGTGGGTTTCATTGCACCTCGATAGCCAACACTGAACCGCCACTGGTCTGCACGAGCACTCGATTATCGAGCAACTGGAGAGGCGCACGAACTGGCGTTCCATCGATACTCAGGCGGCCGACGAAGGAACCGTCATCACGACTCAAGAGATGAACATACCCTTGAAGGTCAGCCACGACGATCAGATTGCGACGCGGCAAAGGCGCAGTAACTTGCCGGTTGAGAA
The DNA here is from genome assembly GCA_964531885.1 of uncultured Propionivibrio sp. Lineage (GTDB taxonomy): Bacteria > Pseudomonadota > Gammaproteobacteria > Burkholderiales > Rhodocyclaceae > Propionivibrio. Next base: position 2,502 of record CAZHFS010000059.1, on the reverse strand, counting down.
GCTTGTCCTGCTTCCACAGGCTGGCGCCGCTGGCAACATCAACAGCGTGCACAGCCCCCTTGTCGTCGGTTACATAAAGATAGCGCCCCTCAATGGCCAGCCCTGCGGCGCTGGACATGTCACGCGCCCAAAGCGTGTTGCCAGTGCTGATATCGAAGCAAGAGACCTTGCCCTGGAAAGCTACTGCACACAACAAACGACCGGCGATAACCGGAGCCGAGGTGATATCCGAAACCCGATCGAGTTCAGTCGATCCTTTTGGCAAGGAAACGGTCCCTTCCCATACCTGGGTTCCATTCGACACGTTCAAGGCGACAACCTTCCCACCGGGGAATCCAGTCACGACCACCTTGTTGTCAATGACCGGCGCCGCAGTGGCGCGCAGGGAAAGCGGAGGCGTTGGGCGCTGGAACACCCACTTGCGCTTGCCATCGAGTGCATCGAAAGCGATCAGGCGGTTGTCTCCGGTACGTACCACCACGACACCCTCGCCAACTGCAGGAGGCGCAAGCACTTCACTGCCCACTTTGGCAGACCACAGCGCCTTGCCATCGGAGGCATCAAACGCCAGCACATCCCCCTTTGGAGAACCGACGACAAGCGTCCGACCATCAGAACCAACACCACCGGACAAAGCTTGACCCGCATTGATACGCCAACCGCGCTTCCCGTCCTCGACCCGAACAATCGTGCCATCGGCGGCGGCAGCGTATACCACGCCGCCGACAACCGCTGGCGTAAAGGTATAAACCCCGGACTTCCCGATATTTTCCCGCCAAGCCACACGCGCGTCGGCAGTGGCCTTAATCGGCGTCAGTTCAGCAATCTTCGGCCCCTTGTTGGTAAAGGGGTTAAGCGCATCGATCGTAGAACAGCCGCCGAGCAGAAGCACGACGGCGACGCCAGCCAGAAGCGGCATACCGCGCAAACGCATCATTTTACTCCGCCCAAGGCATCGATTTTCTGCTGCAGCAATTCACGGAACACCGCATTAGACTGCTGCTGCCAGTTCTGCATCGAATCACGACCGGTTTTCTCTGCCGTCTGCAAGGCCTCGATGGCCGCACGATACGCGGCGACCGCCTCACTTGCCTTGCCTTGCGCACGCAGGACATCACCACGCGCATCGGCAAACCGGGCTTCAAACCCAGCTACCGGTTTCGCCTCAAGCTGCTTAAGCGCCTGGTCAAATTCCTTGTCATCGATCATCAATGCGGCCAGACGCAAGCGCGCCAGTTCGCGAACTTCATTCTTGCCTTTATCCACCACCCAGGCCAGTTGAAGACGGGCGGTCTTCGCATCACCGTTATCGGCCATCACTTTGGCTGCGTTAAGCGCCCCCATCGGGGCATAACTCGAGCGGGGGTACTTTTCGAGCAATTCGCCACTTGTTTGCTTGACAGCCTGCAGATTCGATTCTTGAACCGCCTTTTGCAGCACACCATAGACTGCAGCCGCTTCTCCGGTCTGCTTACGCTGATACCAGTTCCAACCTTGCCACGCTGCCGCAATGACGGCCGCAGCAGTCAGGATGTTGATCAACAGATTGCCGTATTGCTTCCACCATGCCTTGACTTCGGCAAGCTGTTCTTGTTCTTCGAGATCGTAGGCTGCCATTACGCTTCTTCCCCGTCGATATATGAATTCATGATCACGTCAGCCAAGACATCAAGACTGACTCGCTGTTGTTGATTCGCTTGATCCCCGTTGGCGCGCAAGTGCTTGAGGGTCACCTCGCCCGCTGCCGCCTCATCGTCGCCGATAATAACGGCAAACGGTGCGCCGGAGGCATCGGCTTTTTTCATTTGTGCCTTGAAACCGCCGCCACCACAGTGATAGACAACATCCAGGCCGACATCGCGCAAGCCCTCGGCGACACGCGGCGCCAAGCGCCCGGCCTCTTGCCCCTGATGGACCACATAGACATCGGGCACATCCGGCGTCGGTGCATGGCCAGATTCGCTGATCAGAGATACCAGGCGCTCGACACCCATCGCAAAGCCGCAGGCCGGCATCGGTTTACCGCCAAGCTGCTCGACTAGGCCGTCATAACGACCGCCGGCACAGACCGTTCCCTGCGCACCCAGCTTGTCGGTAACCCATTCGAAAACCGTGAGGTTGTAGTAATCGAGACCGCGCACTAGCCGCGGATTGATCTCGAAGGGGATGCCAACGTCGCGCAGCACCTGCTGAACGCCCTCGAAGTGCGCCAATGATTCCGGACCAAGGAAGTCGATCAAGCGCGGCGCACCGGCGATGACATCCTGCATGTGCGGGTTCTTGCTATCCAGGATGCGCAAGGGATTGGTGTGCAAACGACGGCGAGCATCCTCGTCAAGCTTGTCGGCATGCTGCTCAAAATAGGTAATCAGTTCGGCGCGATGCACCGCCCGCTCGGCCGGTTGTCCGAGGGTGTTGAGCTGCAATCGGATATCGTCAAGGCCAAGGTCATCCCAAAGGCGGGCGCACATGACGATCAGTTCGGCATCGACATCGGGACCG
>CAZHFS010000058.1:0-12207 GCA_964531885.1 uncultured Propionivibrio sp. | reverse complement strand
ATGATCGACTGGGTCTTTGATCTGCTCAAGGAAACCGAGCTGCCGATCACCCAGTTTACCCCGACGCACTTCAACAAAAACAAGACTCTGTTTATGGAAGGTGTGCGTTTTGCCAAGGCCGGCGGCATGGTCGATATCACCACCAGCAGTTCGAGCATCTCACCGGGGCGCATCCAGCCGCCCGAGGCGCTCAAGATCTGCGTCGAGGAAGGCGTGCCGCTCGACCGCGTGACCATGAGCTCGGACGGCAACGGCAGTCTGCCGGTGTTCGACGCCGCCGGCAAACTGGTCGGTCTCGTCGCTGCTTCGCCGGCCAGCCTGCACAAGGCCGTGCGCGATATCGTCCAGAGCGGCATCCTGCCGCTCGAGGACGCCTTGCGTCCCGTGACGTGCAACCCGGCGCGATCGCTCAAGCTGCCGCGCAAGGGCGCACTCAAGGTTGGTTTCGATGCCGATGCCGTGGTGCTCGACGCCGACCTTAACGTGCGCGACGTGTTCGCCAAGGGACGCACCATGGTGCGCGACAAGACGGTCGTGGTGAAAGGCGTGTTCGAGAAATAAGGTATTTGCAAATGGAAGGGGATGTCTTCTTCCCTTCCATTTGATCTGACAGACGTGATCATGGTGAGATTTCCGATTCCCCTGCTTGCAACGTCACGGGTGGTGATTAGACTGAGAGCGTGCTGACCGCAATTGGCTCCTTCTCTGGTCACGCATGACTTCAGGAGGCAACGGTGAATACACCCATCCACTTCGTGCGGCGCTACTTCTGCGTCGTATTCGCCCTCGTATTCCTTCAAATAAGCGAAAGCATCGCCAGCGAGGTTAAGGCAGGTGCTTCTGATCGCCCTGCCTCGCGACAAGCTGCCGATTCACGCGAGAAAATGGAGCCTTGGTCGGAGCGGCTGTTTTCCCAAATCGGACAAGAATATGGCGAGGACGCTGTGCTCCGTTTGCGTCGAGTGCATGATGTCGCGATCGCCAATGCCTCGCGCCCGGTGCTTGAAAAACTCGATATCGTCAACGCCACCATCAACAGCCTGACCTGGGTGTCGGATCGCGAAATGTGGGGCAAGGACGATTACTGGGCGACGCCAATGGAGATCATCGCCAAGGCGGGCGGGGATTGCGAAGATATGGCGATCGCCAAGTTCGTGATGCTCCGGATGATGGGGGTCCCGGCGCGCAATCTCTATCTCGGTTATGCACGCCTCAAATCGCAGAACATGGCACATATGATCCTTGTCTGGGCGAACGATGCGCGCAAGGAAGTGCGTCTCCTCGATAACTTCGATCCCCAAGTGAGGCCGCCGCGCGAGCGCATGGATCTTCAGATCGTCTATCTGAACGATGTGCAGGGGCGGGTGATCCTGATCGACGATAACGGCAAGACGCGGCGGATCAAAGCCGAGCTTGGGGAAAGAAAAATGGAGAAACTCGAAGAGCTTAAAAAGCGCATTCAGGAAACGCGGGCAAAATACATTGAGTACAACGATGGCCGGCCGCCGTTTCCGGATCGCAAATGATTTCGGTTGTACGCGCTCTGGCAATCCAGACTGACGGCCATTAAAAAGGGGCTGCGATCAGGGTCTTTGGGGCGTCAGATAGGGTGCGATCGATTCGGTATGTTCGGCAGCAAGCGTTACGGCGTCTGGGTTTTGGCGCAGGAGTTCGGCAAACAAAATCTCGCAAAGGGCCTGCAACGCGACGAGGCTGGATGGAAGAACCGTGTGCGCTGCCGGCGCGTAGAGGCAGAGGTCGGCTTCACCGGCCAATGGGGCTGCTGGGGAATCGACGATGGCCAGGATGCGAGCACCGCGTTCGCGAGCCGTATGGGCGAGTTGAATCGTCGACGAAGAGTAGCGGGGCATGCTGATGGCGACTAGAACGTCATCCTGGCCAATCCGGGTGAGCCCACGAGCGCTTTGCTCGTAGCCCCCGGCGCCGGTCAAGGTCAGTACGGCATAGCTGTACGGAGTGAGTGCGTAAGCCAGCCAGTTGCAGATGTGTGCGGTGAGTCCGAAACCGAGGATGTAGATTCTTCCGCCGGTGGATAGCATTTTCGCTGCCGCCCGGATCACTTCGGGCGGGTTTTCCTGGTGCAGTCGCTCAAGGTTGGCGCAGGCCATGGCCACGTCGCGTGCCGGTGAGTCGGCATGGGGGTGGTTTTTTTCCTCGCGCAGACGCTGAATCGGATCGATGACGGCTCGCATTTCCTGGGCCAGTCTGGCGCGCAGCTCGGCAAAACCGCTGAAGCCGGCAGCGCGGGCGAGTCGATTGATGCTGGCGGTGGAACCTCCGGAAGCCTTGGCGATTTCGACGATGCCAAGCGTCGCTGCTTGTGCCGAATGGCGCAAGATCCAGTCCGCGACCTCGCGCAGGGCAGGTGACGTGTTTTGCGCGGCACGGCGGATTTGCTTGAGTGGGTCGGAGTTGGGCATGGCGCCATCCCTTAACGGTTTTTGTTGTTTGGCCCGGTGTGAACGGTTCAGCGCAGGATCATAGCCAGAGTTTCAGGCTGTCAGCAAGCGATTGGATTGCATCTACCCCGGTCAAGGCGGAAAAAAGATGCAAAAAAACGCGGTGTCACCTGGACACCGCGTTCTTGGTCGTCTCAGTCGAGGACGTGCGAAACGAGACCGTCGGCGAGTTTCGGCTCAAACCAGGTCGATTTGGGCGGCATGACTTGGCCCGCATCGGCAACCGACATCAGTTCGTGCATCTGGGTCGGGAACATGGCAAATGCGACTGCCATTTCGCCGCTATTCACCCGGCGCTCAAGTTCCGGCAGGCCACGAATGCCACCGACGAAATCGATGCGTTTGTCGCGGCGCAGATCGGCGATCCCGAGAATCGGCCCGAGAATCTGTTCGGAGAGCACCGAAACGTCGAGGCGGCGTACCGGGTCGGCGGTGGGAACAAGCTCGGGCTTGATCGTCAGCGAGTACCACTTGCCGGCAAGATACATGCCGAAGGTGCCGCCCTGTTTTGGGCTGACCGGAACGGCAGACGCTTCGACGCGGCAGCGCTCGCCGATCGCGGCGAGCAGTGATTCGACATTGTGGCCGTTGAGATCGGTCACGACCCGGTTGTAGTCCATGATCGCCATCTGCCGGGCAGGGAAAATCACCGACAGGAAATACTCGGCGGAGTCAGGACGGCCCTGGCCTCGGCGTGCTGCAGCAACTCGCGACGCCGCAGCGGAACGGTGGTGTCCGTCGGCGATGTAGAGGTTGGGCATGGCGTCAAACACAGTGCCGATGCGGGCGATGACTTCTGCGTCCTCGATCAGCCACACGGTGTGGCGGATGCCGTCGTCGGCCGTCAGGTCGGCGATCGGGGTGCCGTTCGTTGCGGAGGCGACCAAACGTTCTGCCTCGTCGCTGTCCGGATGGGCGAGCAGGACAGGGCCCGTCTGGGCATTGAGCGCTTCGATCTGGCGTACACGGTCGTCTTCCTTGTCGGGACGGGTGAATTCGTGCTTGCGGATGCGGTTGGTGTCGTAATCGCCCACCGAGGCGGCAGCGATCAGGCCGGTTTGGGTGTGATTACCCATCACTAGGCGATAGGCATAGTAGCGCGGCGCCGTATCACGCGTCAGGATGCCCTGGCGGATAAGGCTCTGCAGGTTCTCGGCCGACTTGGCGTAGACCTCGGGCGCATAGTGGTCGATCTCGGGCGGCAGATCGATCTCCGCTTTGGATATATGAAGGAATGAGTAAGGTTTGCCGGCAGCGCGCTGACGGGCTTCTTCACTGGAGAGAACGTCGTACGGCGGTGCGGCGACGGCTGCGGCATGTTCACTTTGCGGGCGCAGGCCGGTAAACGGACGGATCATGGGTCGAACGGTAGTCAAGCGGTTCTCCTTGTGTGTCGTTGTCTAACAGAGTGGCTGCAGGGATTAACGAAGACCTTAAGGCTGGGCTCTGGTGGCGTTTAATGGCGCCTATTCTACCGCAGTGCAGGGCGTACGACTTCCGCAAGACAGTCGATGCACGATGTGGCTCCATGCAAACGGCGAGGAACCATGCGGCGATTCAGTCATGCCGATTGGTTCGGTAACAGTTTGTAAGTGCTGTCAGCGGAAGTGTTTGGTGCCGCGTTGATGCAACGAAAGAAGCTTGCTCCTCGGGCAGGCATAACGGAGAGCCAAATGATGCGTACTTGGATCAAACAGTCGGGATGTGCAGCGATCCTCTTGTGTTTGCTGCTCACCCCGCTTCAGGCCGACGACCGAGTTATCGGTGCCGCGATTGGCGGAGGTGTCGGTGCTCTGATCGGTCATTCGGTGAGCGGGCGAAACGGCGCAGTAGTGGGCGGTGTTGTTGGCGCAGCCACCGGGGCAGTGATTGGCGGACAGAATCGGGTCGAGTACCGCGGTGGCTACTATGAGCCGCCGCGTGTCTACTATCCATCCCGGCCCTATGTGGAGTACATGCCGCCTCCTCCTGTCGTTTATCGTCCACCGGTCGTCGTGGTGCAGCCATCACCATACTATGTCTACCGGGATGGTCCGTACTATCGCCGAGGCAAGCATCACCACCATCATCATTACTACGGTCATCGCCGTGATCGGGATGACGACAATTGACCTTTCACTCAGCGCTGCTGACGCCTGATAACGAAACAATAACGCCGCCAGGGGTTTAACTGGCTGCGTTATGTTATGGGCCGGGGGGGGCTGCCTTCCGTGTGATCTTGCATGAGTTGAGTACGGATCGGCCGACGCTGCAACCAGGCGGCGCCCCACGCCGCGTTGGGAGCCTCCACGGTATGCGCTGAGCTTGGCGTGGCCAGTACGCCGCGCTTCCGTAGAGGGCTTCCCTTAGCTGAGCGAAATGCGGGCAGGCAAAGCCTCGCGCAGGAGCGCAGCGGCTTCACGCAGCATGCGCTCCGTGGTTTCCCAGTCCACGCATGCGTCGGTGACAGAGCAACCATAGCGCAGATCGTTCAGGTCGTTCGGGATCGGTTGATTGCCGGCGACGAGGTTGGATTCGATCATCACTCCGACGAGCGATGGGCTGCCAAGCCGAACCTGATGCACGACATCGGCCAGCACCAGCGGTTGCAGGTCGGGCTGTTTGAAGCTGTTGGCATGCGAGCAGTCGATAACGATGTTCGGTGCGAGGCCGGCTTTTTCGAGGATTTGCTCGGCCATGCGAACACTGACCGTGTCGTAGTTCGGGCGTCCGTTGCCACCCCGCAGGACGAGGTGACCGTAGGGGTTGCCGCGGGTGCGCACGATGGCCGAGCGGCCCTCGCTGTTCAGACCAAGAAAACTGTGTGCACGTGAGGCCGAAAGGATGGCATTGATGGCAATGGCGATCTCACCGTTGGTGCCATTCTTGAAGCCGACAGGCGTAGACAGACCGGACGACATTTCTCTGTGGGTTTGCGATTCCGTCGTGCGAGCTCCGATGGCGGTCCAGGCGATGAGGTCGCCAAGGTACTGCGGCGAGATCGGATCGAGCGCTTCGGTCGCGGCCGGCAGTCCAAGTTCCGCGATGTCCCGCAGGAAGCGACGGGCGTTCTCCATTCCCTTGTCGATGCGGAAAGAATCATCCATGTCAGGGTCGTTGATATAACCCTTCCAGCCGGTGGTGGTGCGCGGTTTTTCGAAATAAACGCGCATCACGAGGAGCAGGGTATCCGAGATCTCGTCGGAAAGTGCCTTCAAACGGCGAGCATATTCGAGCCCGGCGACGGGGTCGTGAATGGAGCAGGGGCCAACCACGGCAAAGAAGCGGTGGTCCTTGCGGTCGAGGATGTTACGCAGGGCTTCTCGGCCGCCCATGACGGTCTGCTTGGCTTTGGCCGAAAGGGGAACTCGGGCGTGAATGTCCTCTGGCGAGGGCATCGCTTCAAAGTCGATGACGTTGACGTTCTCGATTTCAGGGGTGTCGAGGTTGGTCTTGTCCGGATGATTCATTTTGTCAGCTTTCTCAGTAAATCCTTGACGGCAGTCACGCGTTCCGCAAGTGTCGGGCAGTGCCGTTTGAACAGAAGTTTATCCTGTCCGGCAAGTTGGTAGTTTCGGTCTTTCTGAATCAGTTCGATAATGCGCAAGGGTTCGATCGGTGGATTGGGCTCGAATTGGACCAGAGTCTGGTCAATGGTGGCGTCAAGCTTGATGATGCCAAGCGGCCGACACATGAGGCGCAAACGGTGGCTTTCGAGCAGCGACTGCGCTTGTGCCGGAAGTTCGCCGAAACGGTCGACGAGTTCTTCGTGCATCGCAGAAATGTCTTCGAGGGTCTCACAGTTGGCGAGGCGCTTGTAGAGCGAGAGTCGATCGTGCACGTCAGGGGCGTAGGCATCGGGGAGCAGGGCCGGGATGTGCAGGTTGATTTCGGTCGCGATACCCAGGGGGCGGAGCAGGTCGGGTTCTTTACCCTGCTTGAGTGCAGTCACTGCACGGCTAAGCATGTCGGTAAACAGCTTGAATCCGACTTCCTGCATTTCGCCCGATTGCTTGTCTCCGAGCACCTCTCCGGCGCCTCGGATTTCGAGGTCGTGCATGGCAAGGTAAAAGCCGGCACCGAGTTCATCCATGGCCTGAATTGCCTCGAGGCGCTGTTTGGCCTGCTTGGTCAGGCCTGAAGCGTCTTCGCCGCCAGGTGTGAGCAGGTACGCATAAGCCTGATGATGCGAGCGCCCGACCCGCCCACGCAACTGATGTAGTTGGGCCAGGCCGAACTTGTCGGCGCGGTTGATGACGATGGTGTTGGCGTGCGGATTGTCGATGCCGGTCTCGATGATGGTGGTGCACAGCAGCAGGTTGGCGCGTTGCTGCATGAAGTCGCGCATCGTGCGTTCGAGTTCGCGCTCGTTCATTTGGCCGTGGCCAACCACGATGCGCGCCTCGGGAACAAGCTTGGCGAGTTTTTCGCGCATGTTCTCGATGGTCTCAACCTCGTTGTGCAGGAAATATACTTGGCCGCCGCGTTTGAATTCGCGTAACAAGGCCTCACGGATGATTCCGTCGGAGAGCTTGGTGACGAAGGTTTTGATCGCCAGGCGTTTTTGCGGAGCAGTGGCGATGACCGAGAAGTCGCGCAGTCCTTCGAGTGACATGCCTAGGGTGCGCGGAATGGGGGTGGCTGTCAGAGTCAGGACGTCAACCTCACTGCGCAAAGCCTTGAGAGTTTCTTTCTGGCGCACGCCGAAGCGGTGTTCTTCGTCAATGATCACAAGGCCAAGGCGCGGGACGGCGAGCTCTTTTTGCAGAAGCTTGTGCGTGCCAATGACGATGTCGACCTTGCCCTCCGCCAGATCTTTGAGGGCTTGAGCCGATTCTTTGGCCGATTTGAAACGCGAGAGTTCGGCCACACGTACCGGCCACTCGGCGAAGCGGTCACTGAAGGTTTGAAAATGTTGCTCGCAAAGCAGGGTGGTCGGGCATAACACGGCGACCTGCTTGCCGCCAGCAACGGCACAGAAGGCTGCGCGCAGGGCAACCTCGGTCTTGCCGAAGCCGACGTCGCCGCAGACCAGACGGTCCATCGGTTTGCCCGACTTCATGTCTTCAATGACAGCCTCGATGGCAGTGGCCTGGTCGGGCGTTTCCTCGAAACCAAATCCGTCGGCGAAAGCTTCGTAGTCATGCACGCTGAAGTCGAACGCATGCCCTTCGCGAGCGGCCCGACGGGCGTAGAGTGCGAGCAATTCGGCGGCGGTGTCACGCGCCTGCAGTGCCGCACGGCGCTTGGCTTTTTCCCACTGCGGCGATCCGAGCGCATGCAACGGCGCTGCGTCCGGGTCGGTGCCCGAGTAGCGTGAGATGACGTGAAGTTGCGAAACTGGTACGTAGAGCTTGGCTTCGTCGGCGTAATGCAGTTCGAGGAATTCAGTCTCGCCTTCGCCGAGGTCAAGGTGGATCAAGCCGCGGTAACGCGCGATGCCATGCTGTTCGTGTACCACCGGGTCGCCGATCTTGAGCTCGGTCAGGTCACGTAGCCAGTTGTCGAGAGATGCCTTGCGCTGGGCACTGCGCCGGCTTTTGCGCGATGGGCTTCCGGCATAGAGCTCGGATTCGGTGACAAAAGCCAGGTTGCCGATTATGAAGCCGTCATGCAATGGGGCGATGCCGAGGGACAGTCGGTGTTCGCTGGCCAAAAAGGCAGGTAGATCGGTACAGAGAGAAGGGCGAAGTCCGTACTCGGTCAGCAATTCACCAAGCGTCTCGCGTCGCCCAGCTGACTCGGCGAGCAGTAGAACACGACCAGGGAATCCATCGATGAACGATTTGAGGCGGGTCAGCGGGTCGTCGGCACGGCGCTCGACGGCCAGGGGGGGCAAATCTTGCGTCTGACTCTGGCCTCCTGGCGCTGCACGTTGCAGCACCAGGCGACTGTAGGGGGCAGCGGCAACGAAAAATGCTTCTTCAGTGAGGAACAACTCAGCAGGCGGCAGGAGTGGACGCCCGGCTTCTCCGGCAAGCAAAGAGAAGCGCGATTGGGCATCTTTCCAGAAGGATCGCAAGGCATCCTGTACCGGTCCGTGCAGACAGATCTGCGTAGAGGCGGGCAGATAATCGAAGAGGGTGGCTGTTTCGTCGAAGAACAGCGGTAGCCAGTACTCGATGCCGGCCGAGGCAATCCCGTTTGAAACATCTTTGTAGATCCCCGAACGTGCCGGGTCTCCTTCAAAGACTTCACGAAAACGTTGGCGGAAGCGTGCTCGCCCCTTGTCGTCCAGCGGAAATTCGCGCGCCGGAAGAAGACGGATTTCCGGGACAGGGTACAAGGTGCGCTGCGTATCGACGTCGAAGGTCTTGATGCCCTCGATCTCATCATCAAACAGGTCAATGCGATACGGCAGTGGCGAACCCATGGGAAAAAGATCGATCAGTCCGCCACGAATCGAGTATTCGCCTGGCGATACGACCTGGGTTACGTTGGCATAGCCGGCCAGGGTGAGTTGCGCACGGAAGCCTTCGGCGTCCACGCGTTCGCCCTTCTTCAGGAAAAAGGTGTAAGCAGCCAGGTAGTTCGGTGGAGCAAAGCGATAGGCAGCTGTACTGGCAGGAACGAGCAGGACGTCGCATTCATGCCGCGTGATGGCGTAGAGGGTGGCCAGACGCTCCGACACAAGGTCATGGTGCGGCGAAAAGCCGTCATACGGCAGCGTTTCCCAATCGGGGAGCAGGCGCGTTCTGAGATTCGGTGCAAACCAGGCAAGTTCTTCCAGTAGGCGCTGGGCGTCGGCAGCGGTGGCCGTGACCACAGCCACGAGCGAGTGCGCCGCACCATCCCTCGGTGTTACCAAATGAGCGATCGACAAGGCGTCTGCAGAACCTGAAAAGAAAGGCAAAACCGTACGTTCTCCAGGTCTGGCAGGAGGCAGTGGCAGGCTCGGTAGGTCGATGGATTGAGGTGAGGGGTTAGGCACGGTGAGGCGATCAGTAACTTGGAACAGAGTCGTAACTTTTCATTATCGCGCAAAACGAAGACAAGTCGAAGGCATGTATTACGCATGTTCGAAAGTGCAAGAAACGAAGCGCTGTTCAGCTGGTTTTGCGATCACGTTTTCATTCCTTGTTACCACCTGAGCGGTGCGTGAAAGCGGATGGTGCTTTCGCTGGAGTTAGGTGCAAGAGCAGGTGACAGCGAGCGCCTGTCATGTTCATCCATTGCATGACTTTGTAATGATGATGGGGTGTAAAAGAAGCCATAGCGAACTATCGCCAACACGAAACAGTCTGAATCGTCGGTGTGGTGAGGCTTTGAATTGGCGCGAAATAAAATCCTGTTTATTGACCTGTTGTAGAAATTTATATAACGTTAACCTTTGTGTTTTGGCATATTTTGCTTTTTTTCGCGCAATAATTTCCAGGAGGGCTTGATGCGTAAGATGACTTCGGTTGCTTCCCTGAGTGCTGTCGGTGTGTTGATGGCGGCTCTTTTCGTACCCCAAGTGCATGCAAATGAAGTGATTAAGCTGGGTGTGGCTGGCCCGCATACCGGCGATCTTGCGCCTTACGGTTTGCCCACCAAGACAGCCGCCGAGATGGTGGTTGCCGATCTCAATGCCAAGGGTGGCATTGGCGGCAAAAAAGTCGAGCTGGTGATTGCCGATGACCAGTGCAAACCCGAACTGGCAACGAACGTCGCCAGCAAACTGGTTTCCGAGAACGTCAAGGTGGTCATCGGACACATTTGTTCTGGAGCGACGAAAGCGGCTCTTGGCATCTACAAGAGTGCCAAGGTGACGGTCATCAGCCCGTCCGCGACCAACCCGCCGCTGACCAAAGGCGGTGAGTACCCGAATTTCTATCGCACGATTGCCGCCGACGACGATCAGGCTCTGCTCGCGGTTGATTTCGCCATCGGCAATCTTAAAGCCAAGAAGATTGCTCTGATCCATGACAAAGGCGATTACGGCAAGGGTTTCGTTGACTTCGCCAAGGATTTTCTCGAGAAGGGTGGTAAGGCCAAGGTGGTGACCTATGAGGGAATTCAGACGGGGGCCATGGATTACTCGGCAGTGATCCAGAAAATTCGTAACGACGGCGCCGATACCATCATCTTCGGTGGCTACCATCCGGAAGCATCCAAACTTCTTTCACAGATGAACAAGAAGAAGATCAAGGTTGCCTTTGTTGGCCCGGATGGCATCAAGGGCGATGGTTTCCTCAAGATCGCTGGCAAGGATGCCGAAGGCGTTTACGCGACTGGTCCTAAGGATGTTTCCAAGTTCCCCGTAAACGTCAAGGCGCGTGAAGAACACATTGCCAAGTTTGGTAAGGAGCCAGGTACCTTCTTTGATCAGGGCTATGCCGCGACGCTGGCGGCAATCAATGCCATTGGGGTCGCAGGTGGTGTGGATGCCGATGCGCTTGGCAAAGCACTCAAGAGCAATACGGTTGAAACGACCGTGGGTAAGATCAAGTTCGATGCCAAAGGCGATGCCGAGGGCGTGGGCTTCGCGGTCTATCAGGTCAAGAGCGGCAAGTTTACGGAAGTCAAATAACCGGAACCAGCTGGCGAGCACCAGCGTGCTGCCAGCTGCTGAAGGCTAAGGTTGTGGTCCGGGAGACGGTCGCCGACCGTCTCCCTGATTTTTTAGGGTCCGACAGAGACCACGGTGTGCATCCGAGTGTTGTGTCCGCAAGAGGCAGGCACTCATCGTTCCTTCTTCAGAGGGTTGTGTTTTTTTCATGAATTTTTCATATTTCTTCGAGCTTTTGTGCGGAGGGATAGTCAAGGGCAGTATTTATGCCCTGATCGCCCTCGGCTACACGATGGTCTATGGGATCATCCAGCTCATCAACTTCGCGCATGGCGAAATTTACATGGTCGGCGCCTTCGTCGCCTTGATCGTTGCCGGTGTGCTGACCATTTCGGGTTTCAGCGGGATGTCAGTCCTGCTTCTGGCGGCCCTTGGGGCGGCCATTTATTCGGCAGCCTACGGTTATACGCTGGAGAAGATCGCCTACCGGCCGCTGCGCAATGCGCCTCGTCTTTCGCCGCTGATCAGTGCGATCGGTGCGTCGATCTTTCTGATGAACTACGTTCAGCTTGCGCAAACGCCGGATTTTCTGCCTTTCCCGGAGTTGGTGCCCGATCTGCCTTTCCTCGAGCCCATTGCCCAGTTCATTAGCGCTGTCGATCTGGTGATCCTGATGGTCACCACGCTGACCATGGTCGCGCTGACGGTGCTGATCAAATACACCAAAATCGGGAAGGCCATGCGTGCGACACAGCAGGACATGGTGATGGCCCGCCTGGTTGGTATCAACGTTGATCGGGTGATCTCGGCCACCTTCATCATCGGTTCGGTGTTGGCAGCCATCGCCGGCGTGCTGATCGCTTCGCGCACCGGCCAGATTAATACTGCGATCGGTTTCATGGCAGGGTTGAAAGCGTTTACCGCTGCGGTGCTCGGGGGGATTGGTAATATCCCGGGCGCCGTGCTTGGCGGGCTGGTTCTCGGCATTGCCGAAACTCTCGGTGCAGGCTACATCTCGAGCGCTTACGAGGACGTGTTTGCCTTTGGCTTGCTTGTCCTGATCCTCATCCTGCGTCCTGCCGGTTTGCTCGGCAAGGCCGTCAAGCAGAAGGTGTAAGGCCATGAACCATTTCAAACGCTCTGTGGGCATTGCCCTGTGGTTCATGTTCCTCACCCTGCCACTGATGGTGGTCAAGGTGAATACGCTCAACAACGAAGTGATCTGGCGCTGGTCGAACCTGTTCTGGGTCGGCTAGA
>CAZHFS010000057.1:0-12278 GCA_964531885.1 uncultured Propionivibrio sp. | reverse complement strand
CTTTGTTTCACGTGAAACACGCGAGTTTGAGTGTGCCTAGCAGGCGGTGCACCTGAGCGCCGTGTAAAGAGGGCGCTCGGGTGCAAGCCTGGGCGCTACAAGGCGGTGGTTAGCGTGATGAGCCAGTCGGGCGCAAACTGCAGAACCCAGGCTTCAAACGCTTTGTCGGCGCCGCTGAGAATCAAGCCCCCCAGCACCAGCATCAACCCACCCAGGATCTGCTTGCCGTACTTGCCGGCGAGCAGGAGGCGTTGGCGCATCCCGAGCATGGCTTGCCGCGAAAGGGTGCCGAGCAGGGCTAAGGGGAAGCCGGCACCGAGGCCAAAAATGGCCATGATGAGCGTGACTTGGGGCAGGCTCTGACCCTGGCTGGCAAGGCCGATGGCTGCTCCGAGGGTTGGCCCGACGCACGGGCTCCACACGATGCCGAGCAGCAAGCCAAGGATGAATTGGCCGCTCAATCCATCCAGGGTGACCCTGGCCAGCGCAGTCTGGCCTGCACCGGCAACTCCTGAGGTGGCGGTGGCAAATCTGGCTTGCAAATCGCTGGAGAGCAGCAAGACGCCGAACACCAGGAGCAGGAGCGCTCCCCCTGTGCGCAGGGTGCCTTGATCGAGACCGAGCGCGCTCCCCACGGTTGCGACGATGACTCCAACCGTGGTGAATGACAGGGCCAACCCGCCCGCCAAGGCGAATGGGCCAAGGCGGTGCGTATTGACTGCGGTGCCAAGGAGGATGGGCAGGAGCGGCAGCACGCAGGGCGAGAGGGTGGACAGGTTGCCGGCGACGAACGACAACCCGTAGCTTGCAGGGCCAAAATCCATGGATGTGTCTCAGAGCGCTTTCTGGAGCAGGGCGGCGATGCTTTCCTTCTTGCTCTCGCCTGTGCTCCGGCCGACTTCCTTGCCATCCTTGTAGACGATCAGGGTGCTCTGCATGGTTGCCTTGAAGTATTTGACGGCGTCTTTCTGGGTGTCGAAATTGACGCGCATGGCCTGGAAAGCCCGGTATTCGGGCATACCCAAGAGCGCATCAATGGCAGGTGCCTGGGCTTTGCAGGTAGGGCACCAGTCGGCGTGGATGGCGATCAGGGTGGGTTTGCCTTCCTTTTGCCGCATGTCGAAAGCCGACTGTTCAAAGGCCACAGGGGTGGCCTGCGCGACACCGGCGATGAGGGTGAAAAGCAGGATGAAGGAACGGATCAGGTTGCGCATGGTGTGTCTCCTGTCAAAGGTTGAGCTGTTGCTCCCAATAGACGGAAGGCGCACCGAATCCTTACACTGGATTTGAAAACAAGGGTGAGGCGAGTCAGCGGGACTCACACCAGGTGCAGGCGGGAGGGGAGGTAAGACGCTCAACGCCCTTAGTGGGTGGAGGGCAGGCTCAGGGTTTGCGTGCGCCGGTGCCGAAGCGCTGAGCCGCGATGCGCATGAAGGCCAGTTGGTCTTTGAAGTGGCGGCAGCCTGCGCAAAGCAGGAGATGAAAGTGCAGTTGCAGCCGTTCCATTCGGCCTAGCGGGCGATCCTGACTTTGCGACATGATTTGAGTCGCTTCCTTGCAATTGATCATCTCAGGCGCTTTCTTTGAACCAGCGGGTGTCGAGGCACAGGCGGAGCGCCATGCGGGCGCGATGCAGGATCACCCAGCAATTTGACGCCGTGAGGTGCAATTCCTTACAGATTTCTTCGGTTTCAAAACCGAGGAACTCGCGCATCATGAATACGCGCGCGGTGTTTTCGGGCAGCCTATCAAGGCAGGCCTCGAAAACCGACCAGAAACGACTGTCTTCCAGCGAGCGCTCTGGGTCGCCCCAGTGTGATGGGCGTTCTGCCGGTTTCCAGTGCTGCGTTTCGTCGAAAAGCGCATCGAACGCGTCATCGGAAAAATCGTCATCGCCTCCGCCAAGATTGGGCTCGCGTTTCCGTTGCCGCAGGTGGTCGATGATCTTGTTCTTGAGGATGGCGAAAACCCAGGTCTTGGCTTGTGCGCGCCCCTCGAACTGCCCGGCGGCACTGAGGGCAGCGACAAGGGATTCCTGTACTACGTCTTCGGCTGCAGCGTTGTCGCGCAGTTGCAAGCGCGCAAAACGCAGCAGGTCATGCCGAAAGGCGGCTAGTTCCTCAGGATTCAAACGTGTCCCCGTCTCTGGTTGGAGTGCTGGTAGCGGCGCGGCATGCTGGAAGGAGCTTACGACAGGGCGAAGGGCGAGGCAAGGCGTGTTTCACGTGAAACGTCTTGGTGATGTCGGCGTCTTCTGCGATCATCCCGCCCTCGGTCTGAGGGAAGAGAGGCTATGCGTAAACTGGAAATCGAACGTCTGCTGGCGGCGCAGGGTTTTGGCAGTCGTCGGGAATGTCGCGGTCTGGTATTGGCCGGGCGGGTCACAGTCGGCGGCGAGGATTGCGAGGACCCGAGCGCGCAATTCGAACCAGCCGATAATCTTGAATACACGGTGGATGGGGAAGCATGGACATATCGGTCGCAGGCGTATCTCATGCTGAACAAACCTGTGGGTTACGAGTGTTCGCACCATCCGAGCCATTATCCGAGCGTTTATAGCCTGTTGCCTCGGCCTCTAGTCGTCCGCGGGGTGCAGTCAGTTGGTCGGCTGGATGCTGATACGACGGGCTTGCTGCTGTTTTCCGATGACGGACAGTTCATCCACACCTATACTTCGCCGAAGAAAAAGGTTCCCAAAGTCTACGAGGCCAGAGTCAAGCATCCGCTCGATGAGGCTCAGTGCTCTGCCTTGCTTCAGGGTGTGCAACTTCACGATGAGCCGCTGCCGGTCGCCGCACGCCGCTGTGACATCCTGGCTGAATGTTTGCTGGAAATGACGGTGACCGAGGGGAAATACCACCTTGTTAAACGCATGATCGCCGCCGCCGGAAATCGCGTGGAAGGATTGCATCGCCGGGCGATCGGGAATTTATCCTTGCCCGCGGATCTGCCGGAGGGGCAGTGGCGGTGGCTTGGACCGGAAGAACTCGCCGCCCTGGCGGGGCAAGGCGAGGCCGCAGGGTAAGCAAACACAGCGGAGGGCTTGGGTCGGGGTGCTCGGCTCTGTTATCCTCAAGCCATATTGACGAGGGAGAGTGTCATGCAGAGCATCCTGATCATTGTTCATGCTCCGGCCTACGGTAGCGAGCGCATGTTGAGCGCCCTGCGTCTGGCAACCGCCTTGAGCGGCCAGGAAATCGAGCGCGTCGATCTACGTCTGTTCATGATGTCCGATGCGGTCACCGTCGGTCTGCCCGGACAGGCCGGCGCCGAGGCGGGTGGCGGCTTGCAGGCCATGCTCGAAGAACTTGCGCAGCGCGGGGTTGAGATTTATTTGTGTCGCACGTGTGCGCTGGCCCGCGGGATTGCCGAAACCCCGCTGATTCCCGGCGTGGCGATTGGCACCTTGCCCGAACTGGCGCAATGGACGATCGAGGCTGACAAGGTGATCACCTTCTGAGGCCGGACCGTGACCCTGACTGAGCTTCGCTACATCGTGACTTTGGCGCGTGAGCGCCACTTCGGTCGCGCGGCCGAAAAGTGCCATGTGAGCCAGCCGACTTTGTCGGTGGCGCTCAAGAAATTCGAACAGCGCTACGGCGCCTTGCTGTTCGAGCGCTCGCCGTCTGATGTACGCCTGACGCCGATCGGGGAACAGGTGGCCCGGCAGGCCGAGCGCGTGCTGGAAGAGGCGGTAAAGGTCAAGGAACTGGCGGAGCAGGGGCGCGATCCCTTGGTTGGGGCGCTACGTCTCGGAGCGATTTATACGGTCGCTCCCTACCTGCTGCCGCGCTTGATTCCGGCGCTGAATGCACGGGCGCCGCGCATGCCGCTGTATCTTCAGGAAAATTACACGCACCGTCTGGCGGACTTATTGCGTAGCGGCGAACTGGATGTGATCGTCGTGGCGGAACCCTTCGTCGAGCCGGGCATCGTGACTCGTGCGGTGTACGACGAGCCGTTTACGCTCGCCGTGCCGCGCGATCATCCCTTGGCCGGTGAGGCGCCGCTCCCAGTTGAAGATTTGAGGCAGGAGAAGCTGTTGCTGCTGGGGTCGGGCAACTGTTTTCGCGATCAGGTGGTTCAGTCCTGCGGTTCCGGGGGGGGCGGGGAAGGTGACTCCGGCGGTGCCCTGCCGGAAGGCAGTTCGCTGGAAACGATTCGGCACATGGTGGCCAGCGGGGCAGGCATTTCGGTGGTGCCCGCTGCGGCGGCCAATGCCTGGAGTCGTCAGGGTGATGCCTTGCTAAGTCTGCGCCCGTTCCGTGCGCCGGGGCCGCAGCGACGCATCGTGCTGGCCTGGCGGGTAACGTTCCCGCGCCCACAGGCCATTGATGTGGTGAGTGCGGCGATTCTCGCCGCTTTGCCGGAAGGCGTGCTGCCTGTCAGGTAGTCAGGTAGGCACAGCGTCGCAAACGACTCGACGCGAGCTAGGGCATACGGACTGTGCCCCAAGGTTTCACGTGAAACAAAAACGGCCGCGATTGCGGCCGTTTTGTTCTGGTGTGGCGGGGTATGGTCAACCAGCTGACTTGCTGGCCTTGGTGCTCGTTTTTTTGGCTGCCGGTTTAGCCTTCGCTTCGCGTTTCTCAAACTCGAAACCGACCTTGCCGTCCGGGTTGCGCACCAGGAAGGCGGAGAATTTGCGATTGGTTCGCGAGGAGACGAAATCCTTCAGCAGATCGGTACGCCCGTCGTTGAGCAACTTGGCCATCTGTTCGCGTGTGACGCTCTGCTGCAGGATGACCTTGCCCGAGCGGAAATCGCAATTGCGATCCGGGCCGACCGATTTCTCGCACACGTAGGCCATGCCGTGTTCGAATACGCGGGCTTGGCACTTCGGGCAGGCACCAATGGGCTCTTGGCCGGAAAAGTCGACCGGCTCGTCAGCGCCTTCGGCATTGCTTTGACCGAAGTCGAATTCGGGCTGATTGGCGTCGTTGAGTTTGATCAGGGCCGAGAAGGGACGCCCCATCTTGTTACGGAATCCGGTCAGCGGGCCGATTTGCCGGTCGGTGAGCAGGGTCTCGATTTCTTCGGGCTCGAACTGGCGGCCGGCAACAATCTTCCAGAGCGAGAAATCACACGTCTGACACTGGAATTTCTTGTACGTCTCCTTGATCAGCCCGCCGCACTTGGGGCAGGGCGCAGTGAGTTCGCCGAAGTCCCCCGGAATAGTGTCGCTGTCGTAACTTTTGGCACGCTCGACAATGTCCTGAGTCATGGCCGAAATTTCGGTCATGAAGGCTGTGCGAGACATCTCGCCACGTTCCATGCGAGCCAATTTCCACTCCCATTCGCCGGTCAATTCAGGCGAGGTGAGCGAGGAAATGCCCAGGCCGTTGAGCAGGGTCATCAGCGAGAATGCCTTGGCCGTTGGCATGAGGTCGCGGCCTTCGCGGTGCAGGTACTGCTCGCCGAGCAGGTTCTCGATGATCTGGGCGCGCGTGGCCGGGGTGCCGAGGCCGCGGCCGGCCATGGCAGCTTTGAGTTCCTCATCGTCGACCATCTTGCCGGCGCTTTCCATGGCCGAGAGCAGCGTCGCTTCGCTGAATCGGGGTGGTGGGCGAGTCGCCAAGGCGGCGAGTTTAACGGCGTCGGTATGGACACGTTCGCCAGCCTTGACCGGGACGAGATTGCCCTCGTCGCCATCCTGGCCCTCGCGGCCATAGACCGCCAGCCAGCCGGGGTTCACCAGGACCTTGCCTTCGGTCTTGAACGGTTCGCTTTCGACGCGGGTGATCCGCGTGGTGACGAGGTGTTCGGCCGCAGGGTAGAAAACCGCCAGGAAGCGCTTGACGACCATGTCGTAGAGCTTCTGCTCGGGTTCGGTGAGATGCTTGGGCGCCTGCAGCGTGGGGATGATGGCGAAGTGGTCGGAAATCTTGGCGTTGTTGAAGATGCGCTTGTTCGGGATGACCCACTGGCGCGCCAGGATTTGGTGCGCAAACGGGGCGTAGCGGGAGAGAATGGCCTCGTCGTGGCCTTTGCCGCTGCCTTCCCCGGTGAGCATGCGCAGGGTGTCCTTGACCGTACCGAGGTAATCCTCGGGGAGGGCGCGCGAATCGGTCCGGGGGTAGGTCAGCACCTTATGCTTTTCGTAGAGGGCCTGAGCGAGCCCGAGTGTGGCCTTGGCCGAAAAGCCGAAGCGGCTGTTGGCTTCGCGCTGCAAACTGGTGAGGTCGTAGAGCAGGGGTGAGAGCTGCGTTGCTGGCTTGGACTCTTCGCTTACCACGCCGGGCTGGCCGCTGCACTTGGCGGCCAGAGCCTTGGCCTTGGCTTCTTCCCAGATGCGGTCGGCACGCAGATGTTCGTCTTCTTCCGACTTGCCTTTGCTGAAACGCTCGTCGAACCACTTGCCTTTGTATTCGCCACCGGCGCAGCCGAAAGTGGCTTCGACTTCCCAGTAGGCGCGTGGATTGAACTTGCGAATCTTGTCTTCGCGCTCGACGATCAGGGCCAGCGTCGGTGTCTGTACGCGCCCGACGGTGGTCAGGTGAAAACCGCCGGTCTTGGAATTGAAGGCGGTCATCGCTCGCGTGCCATTGATACCGACCAGCCAGTCGGCTTCGGAACGGCATACCGCCGCATCGGCCAGTCCTCGCATTTCCTCGCCCCGGCGCAGGGCGCGGAATCCGTCGCGGATGGCTTGCGGTGTCATCGATTGCAGCCACAAGCGCTCGACAGGTTTGCTGCTCTTGGCGTGTTGTGCGATGTAATTGAAGATGAGCTCACCCTCGCGGCCCGCGTCGCAGGCATTGACGAGCGCGCTGACATCCTTGCGCTTGATCAGCCGGGTAAGCAGTTTCAGGCGCGACTCGCTCTTGGCGATGGGCGCGAGGGCGAAATGCGGCGGAATGACGGGGAGGTGTGCAAACGACCACTTGCCTCGTTTGACCTCGTACTCCTCGGGGCAGGCCAGTTCGAGCAGATGGCCGACTGCCGAGCAGATCACCTGGTCTTCGCTCTCAAAGTAGTCGTCATGCTTGTTGAAGCCGCCGAGCGCGCGCGCGATGTCGGCGGCGACGGAGGGTTTCTCGGCGATGATCAGCTTTTTGCTCATGGTCGGGGGAAGAAGGCCGTAGTTTCGGTGAGTATTGGACCTTGCCATCGTACGCCATACGGGACAAGGGTGCGCTGCATAATAAGAGGGTTTCGGCGCGCTTGGCAAGCAGCGGTTGCGCAGGCGTCGAAGCCCTTCAGTGTAGATATTGCGGGGGTTCGGCTGAAATCAGTTCGTCGACGATCAGCGGATCGAGGGGCGTTTCCCGGCACCACAGAACCATCAGCACGATGATTTTGAATTCCTCGAAGTCGATCGGGTCGTCGGGCAGGGGCATGGCGCGCTCGATGATCAGTTCACGCAGCGTGGCATCGACGACGCCTGCCGCTTCGAGGAAACACAAGAAAGACAGCGCGTCGGTCCCAAGCTTCGCGTGTTCCTGCGCGGTATAGACGCGCAGGGCGTTGCTGGTCACGGGAAGCGGGTGGCGCGGCGCTTGCTGCAATTCAGTGAGCCAGTGCAGGGCACGGGAAATATCGTGTTCGGCAAATCCGAGCGCATTGAGCTTGCGGGCGAGCGCGTCGGGCTGGGGCTGGTCGGCGAAATCGGCGTAGTTTTCGAAAAGGTAGACGAGGATGTCGATCATTGGTGCTGCAAACTTTCAGGAACCGGGCAGGCGCTGATAACGCTCGCCGGGGAGGGCGGCCACTTGGCCGTCGAGTTCAAGGCGCAACAGGATCACGGAAAGCGCCTCGGCCGTCAAGCCGCAGCGTTGAATCAGTGTGTCGAGCGGGCAGGGGTCATAGCCGAGTGCGGCTAGGATGTGTGCGCTGTTGGGATCGTCCGAGCGCGTGGTGGCCGTCGGGGAATCGGTTTTGTGAGTGGGCCGATTGTCGAGGCCGAGTTCTTCAAGCACATCCTCCGCTGTCTCGACGAGCTTGGCACCTTGTTTGATGAGCTTGTGGCAGCCGCGGGCCTGGGGCGCGTGGATCGACCCCGGGATTGCGCAGACTTCGCGGCCTTGTTCGGCAGCGAGTCGGGCGGTGATCAAAGAGCCGCTGTCGACCGTGGCCTCGACGACCAGCACGGCACGGGCGAGGCCCGAAATCAGGCGGTTGCGGCGCGGGAAGTTGGCTGCGGCAACCGGCGTGCCGAGCGGAAATTCGGAGATCACGCAGCCACGTTCGGCCAGCGCGATCGCCAACTCCCGGTTGCGCGCCGGATAGATGCGGTCGTTGCCGGTGCCGATAACGGCGATACTGTCCCCGCCGCAGGCCAGCGCGCCTTGATGTGCGGCGGCATCGATACCGAGGGCCAGGCCGCTGACGATGACGAGTCCTGCCTTGGCCAAGGCGACTGCGAACTGATGCGCATTGTCCAGCCCTTGCGGCGTGGGGTGACGGCTGCCGACCATGGCCAGGCTCGGCCGGTTGAGCAGGTCGATCCGGCCGCGCACGTAGAGCAGGGTTGGTGGGTCGGGGATGTCGAGCAGCGCCTGTGGGTACGCGGAATCGGCGAGAGTCAGGATGTGCTGGCCTGGCTGTGTGGCCCAGTCGAGCGCACGTGCGACGGCGTCCCGATTGTCAGTGTCAAGCAGCAAAGCGGCGAGGCGATCGCCAATGACCCCGCGCAGCGCCGAATAGCCTGCGGCAAAAACCGTTTCTGGCAGGCCAAAGGCGGCGAGCAACTTGCGTTGCGATTCGCCGCCGATGCCGGGGATCAGCGTCAGGCGCAGCCAGTCGGCAAGCCCGTCGCTCAAGCTCATGAAAGAGCGCCGGTCAGGGGGTGGTTACAAAGTCGTTCGGCTCGAGCGGATCGTCGGCCTGCATCACCACCGCGTAGGAGATGCGCTCGAAGGTACGGAAGACAAAGAGCAGGCCGATGCGCTCGGCCGGAATGGTCAGGCTCAGTTTGACGTCGTTCTCGTCGCGATCGTTGACCTGGCGGTTACGCTCGATGGCCAGGACATGACCGATCTCGAGGCCATCTTGCCGACCGCGGCTCACCGACACGATCGATCCGCGACCACCGGTACTGACGCCACCGTAGATTGAAACGACTCGTCCGTCGATCTGCGTCTCGGGGCGGTGCGGGACATAGCGTTGCATGACCGGGCGGGCTGCCGGAATCAGTCGGTTGCCGCGTCCAACCTCTTCCTTGGTCGTGACGATCTCGAAGGTGGCCGGTTGACCGGGGCGGACCTGGCGTGCGGTGCCCAGGTAAAAAGCCTCATAACCGAGGACAATGTTCTTGTCGGCCGGATCGTAGAGTGGTTGGCCGTTACGGTAGACCTGCCATTGCTCGATGGCTGGATCTGCGTTCTCGACATACGCGGTCTCGCCTGGGCCGAGGAAGACACGATCCTGCTGGGTGGCGATGATGCGTGGTGCCGAATCAAGCTGGTTGGCTTCGATGATCAGGGGTGACGAAATGAAGGGCTCGATCACACTGGGCTGGATCGGGGGGATTGCCGTTTTGATCGGTTCTTCGTAGATGCGCGGGGACAGCTTGCTCTCACCGACTCGCAGAAAGGGCCGACCGTTGGCATCGCGGTCGAGCACGATTACGTCGCCGGGGTAGATGCGGTTGGGATTTTTGATCTGGTCACGATTCATGCGCCAGATCTCAGGCCACCGCCAAGGTTCGCGCAGGAATTTCGCCGAAATATCCCAGAGCGTGTCGCCGGCCTGAACGACGTGTCGGGCAGGCGGGTTGCTGACCAGGGCAGGCGCGGGTTCCGCTGCGTGGGTGAAGGCCGCGGCGCAGGCCAGAAGGAGCGCGGATATAATACGGGTCATCGTGTTATCCTCATGCGGCGGACGGCATTGTCGGGCGGATCGAGTCCGGGAAAGCGGTGTCCACTGGCATCGCGTTGGCACTCGCCACGTCATCGGCAACAACGTCCCGGCGCTTGATGATTGTCTGTTTAGCGCCGTATTTCAAGGTGTTGCGTTGGATTCTGCACGTAATTACTTCTCTGATCAAGCATTTTATGGCTCTACTTCCCATCCTGCGATTCCCCGATCCGCGCCTGCACAAGGTTGCAGCGCCAGTAGCCAAGATTGACGATGGCATTCGTCGTCTGGCGCGTGACATGGCCGAGACGATGTACGAAGCCCCTGGCATTGGCCTAGCGGCAACCCAGGTGGACGTGCATCAGCAACTCATCGTGATCGATGTTTCTGAAACGCGTGACGATCTACTGGTCCTCATCAATCCCGAGATCATCGAACAGGACGGGGCGCAGGTTGGCGAGGAGGGCTGCCTGTCGGTGCCGGGGATCTACGACAAGGTCGAGCGTGCCGAACGCGTGACGGTGCGTTACCTTGATCTGGACGGTGAGACACGGACACTGGCGGCCGACGGGCTGCTCGCCGTGTGCATTCAGCACGAGCTCGATCACCTGCGCGGCAAGGTTTTCGTCGAGCATCTCTCGCAACTCAAACAGATGCGTATCCGCTCCAAACTGGCCAAACAGGCGCGGATCACGGCATGAGACTGATTTTTGCCGGGACCCCCGAATTTGCTGCTGTGGCTCTGCGCGCACTACTGGCGGCGGGCCATGAGGTATCGCTGGTCCTCACCCAGCCGGATCGTCCGGCCGGGCGGGGCATGACCCTGCAGGCCTCACCGGTCAAGCAGGTTGCGCTGGCTGCCGGGATCGAGGTCTTCCAGCCAGCCTCTCTGCGCGATGCTGAGGCACAG
Source organism: uncultured Propionivibrio sp. (assembly GCA_964531885.1). Classification (GTDB taxonomy): domain Bacteria; phylum Pseudomonadota; class Gammaproteobacteria; order Burkholderiales; family Rhodocyclaceae; genus Propionivibrio. Next base: position 1,570 of record CAZHFS010000057.1, on the reverse strand, counting down.
GCGCGCGTGGCAGCGGTAGCTGCCGATGTCATGGTGGTTGCCGCGTATGGCCTGATCTTGCCGCAGGTGGTGCTCGACATGCCGCGCCTCGGCTGCATCAATATCCACGCTTCGCTCCTGCCGCGCTGGCGCGGCGCGGCGCCGATTCAACGCGCCCTCCTGGCCGGCGACGCTGAGACCGGTGTCGGCATCATGCAGATGGAGGCGGGTCTCGATACCGGGCCGGTGCTGCATGAGGGGCGTGTCGCGATAGCGGCCGATGAGAACGCCACCACGTTGCATGACAAACTGGCCGAATTGGGGGCTCGCTTGATCGTCGAGGCACTGGATGGCCGCCCCTTGGTGCCCTGCGTTCAGCCGACCGAGGGGGTGACGTATGCCGCCAAGCTTGACAAGGCCGAAGCACCGCTCGACTGGCGTCGTTCGGCGAGCGAACTCGAGCGTCAGGTACGGGCATTCAATCCATTCCCGGGGGCGACCGCAAGTCTCGGCGGGCAGCCGCTCAAAATCTGGCAAGCACGTGCCGAGGCGGGCAGGGCGCAGCCGGGAGAGATTGTCTCGGCTGGGCGCGATGGGATTGTGGTCGGGTGCGGTGCCGGGTTACTGCGCCTCGTTGAAGTCCAGAAGGCTGGAGGCAAGCGTTTGTCGGCAGCGGATTTTCTGGCCGGCATGCCTCTTGCCGCCGGTCAGTCTTTCGTACTGCTCGATTGAGCGCGAAGGTCTTGATTTTCCGGGGTGAACCCCCACCTTGTTGGTAGCTCGCGGCACCCTGAAAGGGAGCCGAAGCGATTTTGCGTACGCACAAGGAGTCTCGAATGTTTGGCAACTGGTTGAAAACGTCTCTGCTGATGGCGGCCATCATGGCGCTCTTTGGTGTCATCGGTTCGATGATCGGAGGCGCGACGGGGATGCTGATGGCCCTGTTGGTTGGTGGGGTGATGAACGTCTTCGCTTACTGGTACTCGGACAAGATGGTGCTCAAGATGTACAACGCACAGGAAGTCGATGAGGCCTCAGCGCCGCAGTTTTACGCCATGGTTCGCGATCTGGCGCAGAAGGCGCAAATGCCGATGCCCAAGGTGTACCTGATCGACGAAGCGCAGCCCAATGCCTTTGCGACCGGACGCAATCCGGAGAATGCGGCGGTTGCCGCGACCACGGGCATTCTGCATTTGCTGTCGGCTCGCGAGATTCGTGGCGTGATGGCGCATGAACTGGCGCACGTCAAACACCGCGACATCCTGATCTCGACGATTTCGGCAACCATGGCGGGGGCGATTTCGGCCATCGCCAACTTCGCAATGTTCTTCGGCGGGCGCGACGAGGATGGGCGACCGGCCAACCCGATTGCCAGCATTGCCGTGGCGCTGCTCGCGCCGATCGCTGCCTCGCTGATCCAGATGGCGATTTCGCGGGCGCGGGAATTCGAGGCGGATCGCGGCGGCGCCGAAATCTGTGGCGATCCGCATGCCCTCGCAGATGCGCTGGCCCGGATCGATGCGTATGCGAAAGGGATTCCGATGGCCACGGCCGAGGCACACCCGGAAACGGCGCAGATGATGATCATGAA
>CAZHFS010000056.1:0-12282 GCA_964531885.1 uncultured Propionivibrio sp. | reverse complement strand
CGGAGGCGCTGGAAGTGGCGCACAAGGTGACGGCCGTCGTCTTCGACAAGACCGGCACTCTGACGGAAGGCAAGCCCCAGGTCGTGGCCCTCGAATCCGGCAGCGGTAATGCCCGGCAGCTCCTCAGCCTCGCGGCCAGTCTTCAGTTGGGTAGCGAGCATCCCTTGGCGCGAGCCGTGGGCCAGGCTGCCCAGGACGCCGGACTGAGCCCGATCAGTGCACGGTTCGTTCAGGCCTTACCCGGACGCGGACTGGCCGGCGAAATAGAGGGCACGCGCTACGTGCTTGGCAATGCCCGATTGATGCAGGAACGCGGCTTCACGATGGCCCCTCTCGCTGACACCGCAATGCACCTCCAAGCCGAAGGGCGGACCGTATCCTGGTTGGCATCGGAAGGTGCCCCGGCGGTGCTGGGCTTGATTGCCTTTGGCGACCGGCTGAAGCCAGAAGCACGGGGGAGTATCGATCGCCTCAAGCAGATGGGCATCAAGACTGCTCTGATTACAGGCGACAGTCGTGGAGCTGCGCATGGCGTGGCAACGGAGCTTGGAATCGATCAGTGTCTGGCCGAAGTGCTGCCAGGGGACAAGGCCGCCGCGATCGAAACGTTGAAACAGGAAGGGCATGTTGTTGCCATGGTGGGTGATGGCATCAACGATGCACCGGCCCTGGCGGCGGCCGACATCGGCATCGCCATGGGAACAGGAACGGACGTGGCCATGCACGCGGCGGGGGTGACCTTGATGCGTGGCGATCTGGCTCTGGTCGCTTCGACCATCGACATCTCCCGCCGGACCTACGCCAAAATGCGGCAGAACCTGTTCTGGGCTTGTGTCTACAACGTCGTGGGTATTCCCCTGGCGGCAGCGGGACTGCTGAACCCGGTCATCGCAGGTGCCGCCATGGCATTCTCAAGCGTCAGCGTGGTGTCGAACGCCTTGCTGCTTCGGCGCTGGCGCCCCGTCAGAATTGGATGAGAGGAAAGCGACATGAACATCGGAGCGGTTGCCAAGGCCAGCGGTGTCTCGGCCAAGATGATCCGCCACTACGAGCAGATCGGCTTGATTGGCCACAGCCCCCGGACCGAAGCGGGCTACCGGCAGTATCAGGAGCGGGATCTGCACACGCTGAAGTTCATCCGCAGTGCCCGTGATCTCGGGTTCTCCCTGGATCAGATTCGGCAGCTTCTGTCGCTCTGGCATGACGGGCAGCGCTCCAGTGCAGAGGTGAAGCAACTTGCAGAAAGTCACTTGAGCGATCTGGATGAGCGAATTCAGGGGCTCACCGCGATGCGCGACGCACTGGTGCGCTTGTCGGAGAGTTGTTGCGGTGACGATCGTCCGGACTGTCCGATTCTTGAAGGGCTTGCCGGACACGGGCCTGGATCATCAAGCCCGTCCCAGCTCTCGAAGCAGAAAGCCCAGGGCGTTTAGGGCAAACGGGGCATTTTCCTTCGTGGGAGGCCGGGTGTTGTAGCGCATTTGCTCATTGGGCTTCCCGCGAGAGTGAAAGCGCTGAAGCAGACGAATGGCCTAACCTGCTGCCAACGGTGACTGGGTATTGCCATTGCCTTGCTGTTTTTCAAACGCTTTCAGCTGGTCGCCCAGATCAAGATGAAGGGCGCTGCTCAGGGCATCTCTGGTAGCTTCGAGCCAATGCTCCAGAACAGTGGTTGCCGCCGCACGACGGAGATCGATCAAAGAGACCGGACTGGAGCGGAATGCCGCATCGGCCACCTTATCCAGAATTGTTGTGGCCTCTGGGTCTGCTTGTTTCGGGATATGGTCGCTGATCAACTCCAGGAGGCGCTGAGCTGAAGGTCTGCTACCGTTTGGAAAACCGCAGTTGAGCGTAGGGAGGGTCGGGTGACAGCAATGGGTCGGTATTTCGCACTCGCCAAAGTGAAAAGCTACCTCTCGTCGCAGCTTGCAGTTGCGCGGCAGCTAACTTGCACATTGCGGCCGATACATGCCGCCGGCCGAACGACCGTTCAGGCCGATTATACAAAGCCTGCGATTATGGAAAGTGGCAGGTCGGAACGAGGGTCAAACGCTGGAGGGCAACGGCAGGCAAGAGTTCCGACCTTCACATAATCACAGCGTGTTCAGGCAGCCGACCAGTGAGTCGGGCGCCTGGTAGCGCTGGATCTTGACGTCCGGCTCGCGCAGTCTGCCCTCAGCCAACCCGCAGACATCATGCAGCTGTTCCTCGTAGCGGCGTAGTTCCGCCGTGATGTGATCGGAAAACGCCGATGCTGACTGTGCGCTTGGCGTAACCGGAGACGAAGAGATGTGGCTTATAACGGTCTCCTGATTTGAAACTACCACTTCAGTAAACTGAGGAAATTATGTCGAGCCCACGGGATGCCATCCGCCCCCAAGCCGCGTCCTGCCTGTTTCTTAGCCACAATCACCCCGTTTACTTTCCATAATCATCGGCATTGAATAATCGGCCATAGCGGCCGTTGGCCAGCGTTACTGAATCGGACAGCAATCGGACAGCAATCCGCCACCTTTTTGCCTTTCAGCCCTGTGGGTTCGCAAGCTCGGACTTTCATAGGTCGTGTCCTCCCCGGGGCGCTGGGTGGCATGCACATGCCTCGCCATGGGCGGCCGCCACCAGTTCGTGCAGGATCCCACAGTCCGAACTCGTGTGAGGCGTGGCGCACTGTCCTCGTAGCGCAATGAGCTGGCGTTCGAGAGCCTGCATGCTGGCGAGTCGGGCGCGGACCTTGGCTAGCTGCGCGTCGATGAGAAGATTGATCTCGGCACAATCCGCCTGCGGGTTGTCGAGAAAAACCAGCAGGCGCTGGACTTCGGCCAGGGGGATGTCGAGCGCGCGACAGTGCCGGATGAAGGCAAGGCGTTCCAGATGGGCATGCGTGTAGGTGCGGTAGCCATTGCTGGTGCGCGTCGGGGCGGCCAGCAGCTGTGCTTTCTCATAGAAACGGATGGTGTCGACGTCTACGCCGGTGGCTCGGGCCAGTTCGCCAATTCGCATTGCCTGCTCCTGAGGGGATTCCCTTCATCTTAGGCTTGACCTTGAAGTCGCTCCAGGGTTTTTAATCAGCGCATCATGACAACGAACGGCTGAAGGGGAACGGAAATGTCGGAACACCAGGACTTACACAGCAATCCGCCGCTGCGGGCAGGAAGCTCCGGCTGCGGCTGTTCGAGCGCTTGCCAGCCAGGTCTTGCATCCGATACGCGGGACGACTTACAAACGCAGCAACCTCCCGGCGAAGTCCTCCGGCTGCACCTCCCGGCCATGGACTGCCCGACCGAGGAGGGGCAAATCCGTCGCGCGCTCGAGCGCTTTACCCGGATCCGGCGGCTGTCATTCGATCTCCCTGCGCGCAGCTTGAGTATCGAGGCCCCCGTCGAGTGCTGGGACGACATCGAGGCCGCTATCGGGACCGCGGGTTTCAAAGCGGAACGGCTGGTCACGGAGGTGCAGGTCGACAAGGCGGCGCTTGCCCGAGCTCAGTTCCTTCGACCCGTTGCCGCACTGGCGGTTGCGATGATGGCGGAAGCCATTGCCTACATCTCGCCTGAAGCGCTTCTCTGGAAGCTCGTGGGCATGGCGGTCGCAGGAATTGCGATTGCCCTGTCGGGACTCTCGGTGTTCCGCAAGGGCGTCGCCGCACTCGCGCGCGGACAGCTTAACATCAACGCACTGATGTCCGTCGCAGTGGCGGGCGCCTTCGTGATCGGCCAGTGGCCGGAGGCGGCCATGGTGATGGCGCTCTACGCCATCGCGGAGCTGATCGAAGCCCGGGCCGTCGAGCGCGCACGCGACGCCATCAAGAGCCTGCTCGATCTTTCGCCCCAGGAAGCCGAAGTCCTGCAAGACGATGGCGAGTGGCGCGTCATGCTCGCGAAGGAGGTTGCCGTCGGTACCGTCGTGCGGGTACGCCCCGGTGAACGCCTGGCCCTCGACGGAATGGTGCGTAATGGGCGTTCGGCGGTGGATCAGTCACCGGTGACCGGAGAAAGCATGCCGGTGGAGAAGGGGCCGGGCGATGAGGTGTTCGCTGGCACCATCAACCAGGACGCGGCTCTCGAGTTTGAAGTCACCGCACCGGCGACCGATACCGTTCTGGCTCGCATCATCCACACCGTCGAGGCCGCCGAAGGTTCCCGTGCACCCACCCAGCGCTTCGTCGACCGGTTTGCCGCGATCTACACCCCTGCGGTCTTCGTGCTGGCGCTGGGCCTCGCGTTGGCGGGGCCGCTGCTGTTCGGTTGGGCGTGGCTGAGCAGCGTCTACAAGGCGCTGGTCATCCTGGTCATAGCGTGCCCGTGCGCGCTGGTGATCTCGACCCCCGTCACGGTGGTGAGCGGGCTGGCCGCCGCGACCCGCCGCGGTATCCTCATCAAGGGCGGCGTCTATCTGGAGGAGGCCCGCAAGCTCCGAGCCGTGGCGCTGGACAAGACCGGTACAGTCACGGAAGGGCGGCCGCGCCTGGTCGCCACGGTCATGCTGGGCGATATGCCCGACGAAGCCGCGACGCGTCGTATCGCCGCAGCCCTGGCCAGCCGCTCGGATCATCCAGTTTCGCGCGCGATTGCCAGCGGTCTCGCGGTGCAGGGTGTGCCGGATGTGACAGACTTTGGCGCCGAGGCGGGACGCGGTGTCTTCGGGCAGGTTGACGGTCACGACTACGTGCTCGGCAATCATCGCTGGATTCATGAGCGGAACCAGTGCTCCGCCACGCTTGAATCCCTGATGTCGAGCCACGAACGGCAAGGCCGCACGATCACCGTCCTTGCCGACGCAGGGAAGCCGCTGGCGCTCTTCGCCGTCGCCGATACCGTGAAGGCAAGCTCGCGGGAGGCGATCGCCGAACTGGCTGTGCTGGGTGTGCGGCCGGTGATGCTCACCGGGGACAACCCCGCCACCGCCTCAAGCATTGCGGCCGAAGTCGGCATCGACGACGTTCGGGCCAACCTGCTGCCTCAGGAGAAGCTGGACGCCATCCGGCGCCTCGCCGACTCAGGGACCACCGTGGCCATGGTCGGGGACGGCATCAACGACGCGCCAGCACTGGCGACGGCCAGCATCGGCTTTGCGATGGGAGGCATGGGCACCCACACGGCGATGGAGGCCGCCGACATCGTGATCATGAACGACGACCTGCGCCGCGTACCGGAAACCATCCGGCTCTCGCAGCGCACGCATGCCATCCTCTGGCAGAACATCACCCTGGCGCTGGGGATCAAGCTGGTGTTCCTGTTCCTGGCGATCTTCGACAGCGCGACCATGTGGATGGCGGTGTTTGCCGACATGGGTGCAAGCCTGCTGGTGGTGGGCAACGGCCTGCGCTTGCTGCGTGGCAGCAAGACCGGCGGCAGGCTTCCTCATTTCTGATACCATCTGCGCCCATGCGTCGCTGGCTTGCCGTCTTCCTGCTGGTCTTCCTGCCACTCCAGTTCACCTGGTCGGTGGCGGCCGCCTATTGCCAGCACGAGTCAGGCAACGTTCAGCACTTTGGTCATCACGAACACAAGCATGCAGGCGACGCCGGTGCCAAGGACGCCAAGAAGGCGCCTTCGGGCATCGACGAGGACTGCGCCTTCTGCCACGCCGGTTGCGTGTCAGTGCTGACCGGCGTTTTTGACGTGATGCCCCCGCGGGTGGCGGATTCTAGCCCGCCCTGGGCGCCTAACTTCCTTGCCTCGCCGCCCGGCGACGTGCCAGAACGCCCCAACTGGGTTGCTTCCGCCTGATCGGCGGGAGCGGATCCCTCTTTCCTTCGCATCCTCCGCGGCGCTCGCCGCGCGCCCATCCGGCTTATCGGAGGGCGTCCCGCCGATTCCCCCACGTGTCTTTCACTATTGGAGAATCGGATGCCATCCAAATCAAGCCTTGCGCTTGCGCTGATCTGCGCCCTGGCCATGCTGGCCGGGCCGACGCGAGCCGAAACCTACATGGCGGTCATTCCCGCCGCCATGAGCAACCCCACCGGGCCCCTGAGCCTCGAGGCGGCGCTCGACCTTGCCCTCACCGCCAACCCTGAGCTCTCGGCGGCCACGAACGAACTGCGCGCCGTCGAAGGTGCGGTGATCCAGGCCGGGCTGCGGCCCAACCCCGACATCTCGACCTCGGTCGAGGACACACAGAACCGCGCGACTCGCAGCACGACCGTCCAGCTCGGCCAAAGGCTCGAGCTGGGCGGCAAGCGCGCCGCGCGCGTTGCCATCGCCGAGCGGGGCCGCGAGGTCGCGGATGCCGATCTGGCCGCCCGTCGCCTCGAAGTGCGGGCCGCTGTGGTCGGGGCGTTCTTCGATGTGCTGGTGGCCCAGGAGCGCCTCCAGCAGACCGACGATCTGGTCGCGCTGGCCCAGCGCGCCACCCTGGCCGCAGCCCGGCGGGTGGCCGCCGGCAAGGTCTCGCCGGTAGAGGAGACCAAGGCGCGGGTCGCTGAGGCCGCCGCGCGGATAGAGCTCAACCAGGCCCGCGCCGATCTGGTCACAACGCGCAAGCGGCTGGCGGCTACCTGGGGCAGCACGCAGCCGCGCTTCACGCAGGCGGAAGGGCGCACCGAGGCGCTTCCGACTCTGCTCTCCGACGACGCCCTGGCCAGCCGCCTTGAGACAGCGCCGGCACTGCGGCGCTGGCGCCATGAGGTCGAGCGCCTGAAGGCCCAGGCCGAATTGGAGAAGGCGAAGCGCATCCCCGACATGACGGTGAGCGTCGGCGCCAAGCGGGCGGAGGATCTGGGACGCAATCAGGCCATCGTCGGACTGTCGATCCCGTTTCCGGTCTTTGATCGCAACCAGGGCAACCTGCTCGAGGCGCTCCGACGGGCCGACAAGGCGCGGGACGAACTGCGTGCTGCGGAACTGCGCTTGGGCGCCGATGCAACCCAGAACCAGGAGCGGCTGAAGGCGCTGCTCGCGGACGTTCAGACGCTCCAGCAGGAGATTCTGCCCGGCGCTCGCAGCGCCTACGACGCGGCCACCAAGGGCTTCGAGCTCGGGAAGTTCAGTTTCCTCGAAGTGCTGGATGCCCAGCGCACCTTCTTCCAGGCCCGTGCCCAGTACCTCAAAAGTCTCTCCGATGCCCATCGCACTGCTTCCGAACTGGAGCGTGTGCTGGGTGCCATCACTTCGCCATCTTCCATGATGGCCGATCGCCCGTAGGAGCCAGCCATGAAGAATCCGTTCAACTCAACCCCGTCCCGACTCAATCCGAAACAAGCCGTCGCGATTGCCGCCATCGTCATCAGCGGGATTGCCGCGGGTGCCTGGATCCTCGGCACCGGCCCGGCTACCCCCGTCAGCGAGACCGCCGAGCCAGCTGCCCACGCCGAAGCCGAGGGCCACGACGACAAGGAACATCACGGTAGCCGTGCGGGCGACGGGCATGCAGATACCGGCGGGCACGGTGATGCCGAACATCACGTCGGGAAGACCGAGACCGAGGGCGAAGCCCACGACGAGACCATCGTGTTGACCGATGCGCAGATCCAGTCGGCTGGCATCGGCATCGACAAGGCCACGCCGGCGCGCATACGCACCAGCAGCCAGCTGCCGGGCGAGATCCGCTTCAATGAAGACCGCACTGCCCACGTGGTGCCGAGGCTGACCGGCGTGGTCGAAAGCGTGCCCGCCAACTTGGGCCAGCCCGTAAAACGCGGGCAGGTGCTCGCGGTGATCGCGAGCACCGGGCTTTCGGAGCTGCGCAGCGAGTTGCTGGCGGCCCAGCGGCGCCTGGCCCTCGCCAGATCCACCTACACCCGCGAGAAGCAGCTGTGGCAGGAAAAGATCTCTGCCGAGCAGGATTACCTCGCCGCCCAGCAGACGCTGCGAGAGGCGGAGATCGCCGTGGCCAACGCCCAGCAGAAGCTGGTTGCGCTGGGTGCCAGCGCAACGGGCACGGGTAGCCTCAACCGCTACGAGATCCGTGCGCCTTTCGACGGGATCGTGGTGGAGAAGCACATTGCCCTGGGTGAAGCGGTGAAGGAAGACGCCAGCATCTTCACCCTGTCGGACCTCTCGTCGGTGTGGGCCGAGATCGTCGTGCCGGCGAAGGATCTCAACGTGGTGCGGGTTGGCGAGAAGGTCGTCGTCCGGGCGACGGCGTTCGATTCCACTGCCGAGGGCCAAATCTCTTACGTGGGCGCGCTGCTCGGGCAGGACACGCGCACCGCCAAGGCCAGGGTGACACTGCCAAATCCGAAGATGGCGTGGCGACCGGGGCTGTTCGTGAATGTAGACGTGGTGTCGGGCGAAACAGAAGTGCCGGTGAGCGTGCTCGCCGACGCGGTCCAGACCGTGGAGGACAAGCCGGTGGTGTTCGTGCGGGTTAAGGACGGCTTTACCGCGCAGCCGGTGAAGCTCGGCCGCGCCGACGGCAAGCGGGTCGAGGTGATCGACGGGCTCGCGGCCGGAACGGCCTACGCGGCGTCGGGTAGTTTTGTGCTGAAGGCGGAGCTCGGCAAGGGCAGCGCCGAGCACAGCCACTGATGGGAGGGAGTGATCATGTTTGAACGCATCATCCGCCTTGCCATCGAGCAGCGCTGGCTGGTTTTGCTGGCCGTGCTGGGGATGGCGGCGCTGGGTATCTACAACTACCAGCGCCTGCCCATCGACGCAGTACCTGACATCACCAACGTCCAGGTCCAGATCAACACCGCCGCCGCCGGCTACTCGCCGCTGGAGGTCGAGCAGCGGGTCACCTACCCGGTGGAAACCGTGATGGCCGGCCTCCCGCAGCTGGAGCAGACCCGCTCCCTGTCGCGCTACGGCCTGTCGCAGGTCACCGTGATCTTCAAGGACGGCACCGACATCTACTTCGCGCGGCAGCTCGTCAACCAGCGCATTCAGGAGGCGCGGGAGAAGCTGCCCGCCGGCATCACGCCAACGATGGGACCGATCTCTACGGGCCTCGGTGAGATCTACTCGTGGACCGTGGAGGCCGAGGAAGGCGCCCGCAAGCCGGACGGCACGGCCTACACGCCGACCGACTTGCGCGAGATCCAGGACTGGATCATCAAGCCGCAGCTGCGCAACGTGGCGGGCGTGACCGAGATCAACTCGATAGGCGGCTTCGCCAAGGAGTATCAGGTGGCACCCAGCCCCGAGAAGCTTGCCTCCTATGGCCTGACCTTGAACGACGTGGTCACGGCTATCGACCGCAACAACGGCAACGCGGGGGCCGGCTACATCGAGAAGCGGGGCGAGCAGTACCTTATCCGCGCGCCGGGTCAGCTGCGTACCCAGGACGACATCCGCAACGTGATCCTCGGCAACGTGCAGGGCGTCCCGATCCGCATTCGTGACGTGGCGGAGGTGGGTATCGGCCGCGAGTTGCGCACCGGCGCGGCGACCGACAACGGCCGCGAGGTGGTGCTCGGCACGGTGTTCATGCTGATCGGCGAGAACAGCCGGACGGTGTCGCGGGCCGTGGATCAGAAGATGGCGGAGATCAATCGCAACCTGCCCCAGGGCGTGCATGCGGTGACGGTGTACGACCGCACGGTGCTGGTGGACAAGGCCATCGAGACGGTGAAGAAGAACCTGCTCGAAGGGGCGATCCTGGTGATCGTCATCCTGTTTCTGTTCCTCGGCAACATCCGGGCGGCGGTGATCACCGCCATGGTGATTCCGCTGTCGATGCTGTTCACTTTCTCGGGGATGGTCGGCTACCGGGTCAGCGCCAACCTGATGAGTCTGGGGGCACTCGACTTCGGCATCATCATCGACGGTGCGGTGGTGATCGTAGAGAACTGCGTCCGCCGGCTGGCCCACACCCAGGAACGCCTTGACCGCCCGCTCACCCGCAGCGAGCGCTTCCACGAGGTCTTCGCCGCCTCGAAGGAGGCGCGCCGCGCGCTGCTCTTCGGTCAGCTCATCATCATGGTGGTCTATCTCCCAATTTTCGCCCTCGCCGGCGTGGAGGGGAAGATGTTCCACCCGATGGCCTTCACGGTGGTCACGGCGCTGATCGGCGCAATGATCCTGTCGGTGACCTTCATCCCGGCCGCCGTGGCGCTGTTCATCGGCGAGAAGGTGGATGAGAAGGAGAACGTGCTGATGCGCGTGGCCAAGCGCATCTACGCCCCGGTGCTGGATCGCGTAATGGCCAACAGGTCGGTGGTGCTCACCTTTACCGCCGTCGTGATCGTGCTCTCCGGCCTGCTCGCAACGCGCATGGGCAGCGAGTTTGTGCCCAGCCTGAACGAAGGCGATTTCGCGATCCAGGCGCTGCGCATCCCGGGCACTAGCCTGACCCAGTCCGTCGAGATGCAGCAACAGCTGGAGAAGCGGCTCAAGGCCGAGTTTCCGGAGATTGAGCGGGTGTTCGCGCGCACTGGTACGGCGGAGATCGCCTCCGATCCGATGCCGCCCAACATCTCGGATGGCTACATCATGCTCAAGCCCGAGTCCGAGTGGCCCGAGCCGCGCCGGAGCCGCGACGCGCTGCTGACCGAGATCCAGCGGGTTGCGGCGGCAATGCCGGGGAACACCTACGAGTTCTCCCAGCCCATCCAGCTGCGCTTCAACGAGCTCATCTCGGGGGTGCGCAGCGACGTGGCCATCAAGGTCTTCGGTGACGACATGACGGTGATGAACGAGACTGCCGGCCAGATCGCCGCGATGCTGGAGAAGATCGCCGGCGCCTCGGAAGTGAAGGTCGAACAGACCACCGGCCTGCCGATGCTCACCGTCAATATCGACCGGGACAAGACGGCCCGCTACGGCCTCAACGTGGGAGATGTGCAGGATGCGATATCCACCGCCATCGGCGGCCAGGAGGCGGGCACGCTGTTCGAGGGCGACCGCCGCTTCGACATCGTGGTGCGCCTGCCTGATGCGCTGCGGTCCGACCCCGAAGCGCTTCGGCGCCTGCCGATTGCGTTGCCGCGCGGCAACGCGGGCGAGGCGAGGACGAGCTACATCCCGCTAAGCGAAGTGGCAAGCCTCGACTTTGCGCCCGGCCCGAACCAGATCAGCCGCGAGAACGGCAAGCGACGTGTGGTGGTGAGCGCCAACGTGCGCGGCCGCGACATAGGCTCCTTCGTCTCCGAGGCCCAGTCCCGGTTGGCTGAGGTGAAGATCCCGGTGGGCTACTGGACGTCGTGGGGCGGCACCTTCGAGCAGCTCGAATCGGCGTCCCAGCGCCTCAAGATCGTGGTGCCGGTGGCGCTATTGCTGGTGTTCACGCTGCTGTTCGCGATGTTCGGCAACGTGAAGGATGGCCTGCTGGTGTTCTCCGGCATTCCGTTCGCGCTTACGGGGGGCATCGTGGCGTTGTGGCTGCGCGACATCCCGCTCTCTATCTCGGCAGGGATCGGCTTCATCGCGCTGTCGGGGGTGGCGGTGCTCAACGGGCTGGTGATGATCGCCTTCATTCGCAACCTGCGTGAAGAGGGGCGCTCCCTCGATGAGGCGATCCACGAGGGGGCGATCACTCGCCTGCGCCCCGTGCTGATGACGGCGCTGGTGGCGTCCCTCGGCTTCATCCCGATGGCGCTGGCGACAGGAACCGGCGCAGAGGTCCAGCGCCCGCTGGCCACGGTGGTCATCGGGGGCATCCTGTCCTCGACGGCTTTGACCTTGCTGGTGCTGCCGCTGCTTTATCGGCTGGTGAATGAAAAGGAGGCGACTGCATAAGATCTGTGGTGGCCTGGCGAGCTTGGCGCGCCGGGCCACGCGGTTGCTTGCTAGTACGGGAAAGTATGGTTGGTCGCCACCTACGGCTCTACGCCCCAAATTATCGATCGTCTCGTTTTTGGAATGATGAGTGGTTGCGGGCGACAAGCTCTCCGTACCGACGCAAGCCAACCTCCCACCTTGGGTTACTTCTTGGGGCTTGGCAAGATACGTACCCCATCTCCTGACGTTTTCTCAAGTCCACGGATCGTTTCAAAATCACAGCCCGACGGTGAGTCACTCCCTGTTTTGGGGTGCAATAGTCGCTTCGAAACGGGACAGCCAAGCTTCCAAGCGCTCCTTGGCGGGATGGTCGCCCTCCATCGAGTTCTCGATGGTGTCCCAGAACTCTCGGAGAAGACCGTAGGCGTCAGCGAGTTCCGCTCGTGTCCCGCAGTCTCGCTCGTTATTGGCCAATAGCATAAAATACTCTTCCTTTTTTCTGCTAAGTCGGGGACCCGAGCGGGCAGGGCCTCCGCACTTGCCTAACATAACGGCTGAATTCCAAACATTTCCATACGGGTACCTTCGCCGTTGATCGAGTCGGAGAACTCATTCGAATAGACTGGATGGCTCCAAGCGGGTCGTAAACGCGCCAAGTGAGGCTGTCCCCATCCCTTGG
>CAZHFS010000055.1:0-12312 GCA_964531885.1 uncultured Propionivibrio sp. | reverse complement strand
CCGGCTTGGACGCCGCCCAATTGCAAAATGTAGCGATTCTTGCCTATTCCATCAACTTTGGATCGTCACTTGCCCACGCCATGCTCGATGGTACCGACATGGCAGAGAACTCTTACGCGCAGACCATCGCCAGCAAGATTGGTGTGGGCAACATCGATGAAGCGCTACGCCAGACGGCTATCGAGATCGCGCAGGGCGCCGACTATATCGGTGTCAAGCCGGCCACCATCTTCATGGACGCGATCACGCGGGTAAAGCAGGAGTTCCGGGTTCCGGTCGCCACGTACATAGTTTCCAAAGAATACTGCATGGTGAAAGCAGCCGCCGAGCGAGGCTGGGTCAATGAACGCGATACCGTCATGGAGTACATGCTCAGCATGAAACGCGCTGGCGCCGACAAGATCTTCAACTACTGGGTGCGTGACGTGCTGCGCTGGTTGAAGGAGTCTGCATGACCTCCGCACTTGCCTTTTCCAATGAGGAGTGCGGGCTGCCGACTAGGCCTCTAGGGCATACGGGAGTACGGCTTCCCGTGCTGGGCTTCGGTACAGCCCCCGTCGGCTTGAGTGGCTATCAGGACCCCAAATTCAATCAGCAACAGTCGGAGCGCGAGTCCTTGCGTGCGCTTGATGCGGCAATCGACCATGGAATCACTTTTTTCGATACAGCCCCGGCCTACGCCAACAAAATTCCGACAGATGGCTGGTCCACCGACCGTGCTTCGGAACGTATGCTTGGCCAAGCACTGGGTAGCCACCGCTGCATGCGGGACCGGTTGTTCATTGCGACAAAGAACATGTTCGACCGAATGGATGCCAACGGCATACGTGAGTCGCTGAACCACAGCTTGAAACTGCTGCAGACGGACTATGTCGACCTATTTCAAGTCCATGGCATCATCGCCAAGCCGTTTCGGGCTGACAACTGGCGTGACTTCATCACCGACGAGGTTCTGGAAACCTTCATGGAGCTCAGGCGGGAGGGGAAAGTGCGCTATATCGGCGTCACCGGATATCGGGAGGAAGCACTTTCCGCGCTCATCGAAACCGGTGTCTTCCAGGTCGTCATGCCCCAATTCAATTATTTCTACCGCGGGGCCGAGTGGGAACTGGTCAAGCTGGCGCAACAATACCAGGTCGCCGTCATTCCCATGCGTCCACTGACGGGTGGCCTGATGCAAACCATGCTAAACGAGCTACTTCCAGGCCAGCAGCCGCTGGTGAATCCGTTCAAGGTGGCAATGAAATACATTCTCCAATTCGATTGCGTTTCCACCATACCCGTCGGCATGCGCACCGTGCGCGAGGTTGAGGAAAACGTGCGTCTAGTCGAAGAACTGGAACGCGAAATCGGTTTGGGGCGGTGAATGGATCGACAACACTTTTCATTCCAGGGGGCAGATGATGAGCGTAGAAGCTGACATACTCAAGCGCGTAACCAAGACGTTACGAGGTGTACTGCCAAAGGGCTCGCGCGAAACGGCTATCGGGGTCGAGACCGATTTGCAGGCGCTCGGCATGGATTCGCTCAATTTTTTAGAGTTCTTGCTGGCGCTTGAGGACGAATTCGGGCTTCGACTGACCGACGACGCACTCAGGCTGAAAGCGGTGCATACCGTGAGCGATGCACTTGAATTGGTCGGGCGCGCCGAGGCAGGGAATTTGGCATGACGATGGGTGCTTTGGCTGGAGTAGGCGCTATCGGCTACGCGCTGGGCCGCCTGCGCTCTATAGAAGAATTGGACGCCCTCACGGAACGGCCGGAAACTCTCGCCGCCCTCCAGGCCAAAGGCGTGAGGTATTTTTCGGATGCTGACGAAACACCGGCTCAGTTGGCCGCCAAGGCGGCCAGCCAGACTCTCGCGTTTTCGAATGTCGCCGCCAGCGATATCGAAGCGTTGGTCTATGCCTCAACCAGCTTCTGGGAAAAGCGCTTTTACTCCGAGCACGACGTTGCCTGGTTGATGAACGAATTGGGACTAATCAACGCCCATCCGATCGGCATCTTCCTTCCCGGGTGCGCCAATGCCATCACCTCACTGCGCGTTGCGGTCAACATGATCCGCGCTGAAGGTTACCGTCGCGTCCTGGTGGTGACCACCGACAAGCTCGCTCCGGGCGACAGCGCAAAGCGCGTCATGTGGCCAGACGTCTCTGTACTATCCGACGCTGCGGCCTCCTTCATGGTCACTCCCGCCGGAGAAGCCGAGTTCGAAATCACAGGCATTGGGCACCATAGCGCTCCATACATGTGGGACCTCGACAGCAACAGCAATCTTGCCGCCTTCCTCGTTGCCACAGTCCGAGGTGCGCAGAAGACGGCTAACAGGGCGCTGCAGGCTGCCCGACTCACACCGAGAAAGACGCGTGGGTTGATTACCAACAACTACAACCATGCAGTTATGCGAATGATCGCCCAAAAATGCGGATTTGATGAGAGTCAGGTCTACCTGGGCAATGTCTCGCGCTTTGCCCACGGATATGCGGCTGACACTTTGATCAATCTCCACGATTACCTGGCCGAGCGACCCGTTGCGCCGGGGGAGAGTTTCCTGCTCCTCGGTACGGGCCACAAGAACTGGGCGGCGGCGGTACTGCGTAAGACTTGATGGAACAAGAGCGCCCGGCGAAATTGAAAATTGTGAAAGAGCACATGGTAACGACTAGCTATCCTCGCACGCAAAACTCATTAAGCGATATCCTCGAAAATCGATATTCAGCTCGATCGTTCCTGCCCGTTGAGTTGCCACGCAGCCAGATTGAACGCCTGCTAGAGGCTGCCGCCCTCGCCCCTTCGTGGTGTAATACCCAACCTTGGCGGGCCTATGTGGCCTACGGACCAGTGCTGCAGAGAATTAGTAAAGATCTGATCGTGGCTGCCCGGGATCGCGCCGACGTTCCCGACATCCCTTTTGTGTCGGAATATCAAGAACCCTATAACGGCCGCAAGCAGGCGGCCGACGTTGCCCTACGAGAAGCGCGCGGGCTGGTTACTACGGACTACCGTGGTCAAATCGACGCGGTGCGCAGCAACTGGCTGTTTTTCAATGCCCCCCAGGCAATATTCCTGACGGTGCCGAAGTCCTTCGGCCCCTACGCCTTGCTTGATCTTGGCTGTTTCCTACAGAGTTTTCTGCTCGCTTGCGTTGCCGAAGGTCTAGCTGCTTGTCCCCAGGCATCCCTAGCGCGGTATCCGAAGGCGGTCCGCTCGCATCTCCCCATTGATACGGATGAGTCCCTTGTCTGCGGCGTTTCCTTCGGCCTGCCGGACCTGGCGGCTGGAGCGAACCAATGCCGCACCGATCGTGCAGCACTGGACGAATTCGCGAATTTCTATGATCAATGAGGGCACTCACATGACCAATCGAGTTCCTGCTTCTACTTATTTGGCTTCTGCCTGGAAGATCGCCGAGGTTGAAAAGCTGCTCGCGTCCAACCACCGCAATACGCTAACTTACTTCGACGCGGCTGGTGTAGCCTGTATCCGGCAGTTTCCCGAAGTCCGCCGCGACACGCTTGCCGTGATTGCGTTGCTCAGGAAGGCCGGCTGCCCGATGGAGCCTGGCCGACGTGGAGCCATTTGCGGCGGGCCGGGATATCCATGGCTCCTGGTGGCTGTCGCTTGCATCATGAGCGGCGTGGAAATCGTCGCTGCCCCCGAACTTCTGACCAACGATGAGATGACTGCGAGCCTCGACGGTTTGCAGCTCGATTTCGTCGCGTCAGAAAAAAAATACGGTGCCTACGAATCCTTTGCGGCACTGCCGCGCATCGAGTTGGGCCATCTATGCGAGGCCATTGCCGACCTCGAGCCGACGGACGAAGCGACGGGCCCGGGGGCATTCAGCATCGTTGCTTTTACTTCGGGCTCCACATCCGGTAGCAAGTTGAAGGCGTTTCGGGTAAGTGCCGAATCTACAGAAGGCTTCATCGATACTTTCTGTGATGCATATCACCTTACCAACGACGACAACTGGGTTGTTTGCCATCCCTTCTCGCATGTCGTGCATTTCGAATATGCGATAGGTGGACTGTGCCGTGGTTACGACGTGACCATCGCCGAGCCTTTGCAGGTCATGCTGAGTGGTGCCAAGATCAGTCCTTCGGTTTTGGTGACCGTACCGAGTGTGTACCAGCAGATCGTGACTCTGATCAAGCGCAAACTACCCAAGAGCGGGCCGCGCCGGGCACTGATCGACAAGTTGTTCGAACAATCGCCGACTGATGAAGAAGCGAGGCTGCTGGCCAAGGATATGCAGAGCGTGTTAATACCAGAGGTCGCCCAACTCCTTGGCGACCGTCTGAAGGTAATGATCATAGGTGCCGCCCCGTCTACCGAAGAGCTCAAACGCACGCTGGTTCTGATGGGCCTTCCTGTATATGAAGGCTACGGCATGTCTGAAACCAACATGCTGGCCAGTAACTTGCCCGCCGAATATCGATTCGGTACCGTCGGCCCAGTCTGGTCAGGGATCGAGATCCGTCTGACGGACGAGTCGATCATCCAAGCGCGTGTACACCCGGTGCGCAGCCAAGGATATCTCAATACGGAACGACAGGAGAGTGAGCGTACTTTTCTGGCGGATGGGTGGGTGGATACCGGAGATTTCGGAGAACTGGACGATGGATTCCTGCGTATTACCGGACGTGCCAAAGAAATAATCATTACCGACCGGGGAAAGAATATCAACTCAGCAGCCATCCAATCGAAACTCCAGGAGATGGGTGGTGTCGGGCACGCTCTCGTGTTCGGCAATGACAAGCCATTCCTGGTGGCGGTGCTGACGCCGGCTGAGCACGGCACGACTCTCGACAGAGGCACCGTGGCAGCGGCGATCGAAGCTGTTAACGAGACATTGCCTACGCACGAGCAGATCCGCGATTGGCTAATTCTCAATCATCCTTTCACCGAAGCCAACGGCCTACTGACGCGTACAGGCAAACCCCGCAGGTCCGCAATCGAGCTACATTTCGCCGCCGAACTGGAGGCGCTTTATGAATGATCCCGGGTTTCAGTTTGACCTTGCCCGCGCATCCCCGATCGGATTGCGTTGTCCGAATGGTTCCATGCTTGCGATGGAGCAGCCGACCTGCCGGATAGTTCGGGGAGATCTCGACTACGTGGCTAGCCAGACCATCCTGCGCAATTGTTTCGGACTACGATGGAACGACTGGGAACAGAAGATACGGGAGGTGCTTGCTGCCTCGCGCACGGAAAGCCTGCCAATGGCAAGCCTCTATGCACGGGCACGCGGCATTGGCGAAGCCGAATTGCTAACTTCACTCGCTCGTGCCGCGAACGACTACCCTGACGTCGGTGCGTTGTTCCATTTCTTCAGCGTCGAAGGCATGGCCCGCGCCTTAGATGTCTACAAAGGGCGTCCCCTCATTAATTATATTAGTGGTGAGCGTTGGGCTCTGGACAGAGTCCTGCCGATGCTACGACAGTACCCCGTGCCCGTTGTCGTACAGCCTATCGACGATGCCGGCATTCCGGCGACCTCCGCTGCACGCATCGAGGTGGCCATGCGCGTTGCCGACATGATCGAGCCAATCGGAATTGCACGCAGTGATATTTATGTCGATGGACTGACCCCTCCAATGGGAACTCTGCCGTTTCCATTGCAGATCAGCATAGAGACCGTTGCGGCGGCAAAGGAAGCTGGCTTCAGCACGATCCTGTGGCCGGCAAACGCCGCCCTCGGCTGCCCAGCCGGCGTCATGGCCGCCGGTGCTTACGCAGCCTTGGCCGTCCAGGCCGGGCTCGACTTGGCAGTCGTCGCATCCAGCGATCAGTTTCTAAACGGCGTCATAACAAACACCAATCTCATTCTCAAGAGGAAAGTCAAACCATGAGCACGTTTCAGCAAGAACTGCAGGCGCTGCGCGCCCAAATCGACGATGTCGACCACGAACTACTTCAAAGCTTGAAGCGGAGGGCGGAAATCTCAACGGCTATTGGCCGTCTCAAGCTGGAAAACGGCCGAGGGATCGTCGATGCTGCCCGGGAGGACGAAATGGTAGCAGCCCGGGCCTCCGCTGGATGTTCTCTGGGACTGCCTGAGGACTGGACCTCGGATCTGTTCAAGACTGTGTTGAAAGGTTGTGTGGCGATCTCGCACGAACGCCTGGGCGCCGTCGCCGAGTAGGGGCGGTCTGGAGCTTCCTACAATTTTTTTTATTCAAGGGAATAGAGCGATGGCAATAAATATTCGGATAATCTTGCAACCTCCTCTCGACAGCCTAGTCGGCAACGCCAAAGACCAGCAGGAAATCGGCGACAACCGCACGGTCTACGGCGCCTTGAGCGACATATGCGAATCGCACCCACGCTTGCGCGAGCAATTGTTTCAGGGCGAAGGATTGAGCCCGTTTATTCATATATTCCTTAATGGCGACTTGATATCTAGCGAAAGGAGCAAGGACAAGCACTTGGCGGAGCAAGACGAGCTTTGCATGCTGACAGCGATCCGTGGGGGCTAACCTTGATTGTGCCGCAACTACTCCAAGAAGAAATTATCGCCCATTGTCAGGCGGAGGCACCCAATCAGGCTTGCGGTCTGGTCCTGTTCGATAACGCCGGCATCGCACGGTGGGTCGAAAAAGCGACCAACCGAGGCGCTTGGCCTTATGGTTTTCAGATTGCTCCGCACTCCCAACTTTCGGCCTTTCGAAGGGCTCAGAGCGAGGAGTGGTCAATTGGCGGCGTCTATCACTGCCACATGGCTTCGCCTGCGATACCGACGGGGCGCGACATTGAGCGTCCGGTTCCGGAGGGGATGCTCTATCTTATCGTCTCCCTACTGTTCCCCGAGCAACCCGATATCCAAGGCTTTCGGCTGATTGGCGGCGTGCCTCACCCGATCGACCTCTGTACTGGCGCCGACCGGGATTTGGATGTGGCATGACACAAAATCCGAGGGTTTTTCCAGATTACAAGGAGTGCAAAATGGCTGTTCGCACGTCGGATGAACTCATCCAGGATCTCCGCCAGACTGTGCCGGTAGTAACGCCAATGCAGGTCGCGAACGATCCGCTGTTCACCAATGCCATCATTTTTGACATCCGTGACGCAGCAGATGTGGCCGAAGGCAAGATACGCGGTGCGAAAACTTTGAGCCAGCGATTTATCGAGCTTGAGATTGACCGATATGGCCTGCCCGCCGAACAGCCGATCGTGATTTGTTGTTACGGTGGCCGGATGTCGTTGATAGCGGCTCGCTCGCTACGGCAACTCGGATATATGCACGTCTATTCGCTGGATGGAGGTTTTACTAGCTGGCGCGAGCAGGGTTTGCCGACAGAAAAACCAACAGTATTGACATCGGAGGAACGCACACGGTACCGTCGCCACCTGAGTTTGCCCAAAGTGGGGGAAGCGGGACAGATCAAGCTGAAAGAAGCACACGTTGCCTTGGTTGGCGCTGGTGGTTTGGGCTCGCCGATTGCCTATTACCTAGCAGCCGCCGGAGTGGGGCATATCCGTTTGATAGATGCCGACGTAGTCGAAGAAAGCAATCTGCAGCGGCAAATTATCCATAGTACGCGTACAGTCGGACAGTTGAAGGTGGAGTCAGCAAAGGCCCGACTGACCGAGCTGAATCCGCTGATAGATATAGAAGCAGTCAATGCTCGGCTCCATGCCGATAACGCCGCGAGTCTGCTTACTGGTTGCGAAATTGTCGTCGATGGTTCGGATAATTTTGATACTCGATACGCGATTAATGCCGGAATCATTGCCAACAAGCAAACCCTTGTATCAGCCAGCATTTTCCAATTCAGCGGCCAGGTCTCGGTGTTTGCTCCCCATCTTGGCACTCCCTGCTACTCGTGCCTCTTTCCGGAAGCTACCCCGTCGGCCTTGTCACCTAGCTGTTCTAGCGCCGGCGTAATTGGGGCGCTCGCCGGCGTGGTTGGCCTGCTTCAAGCGATGGAGGTACTAAAGCTGGTGCTCGGCATTGGCGAGCCGCTGTACGGCAAGCTGCTGACCTTCGATGGGCTTACATCTACAATCCGCCCATTAACATTTCCCTACCGGAGCGGTTGTAAGGATTGCGGTCATACGCGGCACGACCTAGCTCATGTAGCTGCCGCTGCATGAACATTAGGATTTTGTCATTTTCACCGCAGTGAATAAAGGGCGGCAATGTTCGCGATTTCTCCGCACCAAGCCAATACCAATCAAAGGACAACTAAAAATCCGCAAGAAACAAAAAATACTGCCTAATGATATGCGCTTTTATAATGAAAGCGAATGCCAAGGACGCGACGCCTTCTTATGTGGCTTCTCGTTTAATCTGTCATTGTTGTATCCGCCCTCCTTACAACTCATCTGCCATACATCCCAACACACACGGGATGCATGGCAGATGAGTTGAGCAAAGAAAAAAACTTATCATGGATTATGAATTTCGTACGCCTTCGGGAATTGTCTGTCGACGAACCGTAACCTATCTCGATTACCAGCATGGTATCCGGGACATGGTAGAGGCCCTAAATCAGGAACGGGGCATCTTCTTATCTTCCGGCATCGAATATCCGGGGCGCTACACCCGATGGGATATCGGCTTCATACGACCGCCGCTGGAGTTTGTGTCGCGGGACCGTGAATTGCGCATCAACGCCCTGAATGAACGTGGTTCGGTTCTGATTAATCTGTTTGCAGACGTACTAACCGCGGATCCCAATATCCAGGTCAATAGTCGCGATGAACGCCACTTGGTCCTGCATATTTCTGTCGGAACGGAAATTTTTCCAGAGGAAGAACGAAGTTTCCAACCGACGGTATTTACTCCGTTGCGCTTGCTATACGGCGAATTCAAAGGCGTGGAAGATTCCATGCTGGGGGTCTATGGCGCCTTTGGACACGATCTGATTTTCCAGTTCGAGCCTATCAATCGTGTACATGCCCGCCCTGCGGAGTCCAAGGAAATGCATTTGTTCCTACCGGATTCTATTTTTCTGCTAGACCGACGCAAGGAGACGCTTGTGCGTTTCGACTACTCGTTCAGCAGAGGAGACCAGAGCACTGCCGGCCTCAATGATGCGCCATTCGTGCCATTGCAGCGAGCCAAGGGAGATAGCGGGCCATCCTGCGAGGTGACCTCGCAGCATACTCCGGAAAGCTATGCCGCCATGGTTGAGGCGGCACGAGGGCGAATGCAGGTCGGCGACGTATACGAGCTTGTGTTGCACCGCCGCTTCTCCGTCTATGGCGAATTTCTGCCGTCCGCTGTCTGGCGTACCATGTCTGGGTTCAACCCCAGCCCCTACGAGTTTCTGTGTCAGTTCGGCGATGAACAATTGGTAGGAACGTCACCGGAGATGTTTATTCGGGTCAGCGGAGATCGTGTCGAATCCTGCCCGATCTCCGGGACTGCGAGGCGCGGTGAAAACGCCATGGAGGATGCCGAAGAAATCCGCAAGCTTATTAACTCCGAAAAGGACGAGGTTGAACTCACCATGTGTACCGACGTTGACCGGAATGACAAAGCCCGAATCTGCGTCCCAGGCTCAGTCAAGTTGCTCGACCGGCGGGTCATTGAGCGCTATGCCGGGCTCTTTCACACGGTTGATCACGTAGAAGGCCGTCTGCGACAGGAGATGACGGGTATCGATGCCTTCCTTTCGCACATGTGGGCAGTGACTCTGATAGGCAGCCCTAAGCCTATGGCGGTTCGCCTTATCGAACAGATGGAGACGGAACCTCGCGAATGGTACGGCGGTGCCGTCGGCGCTCTGCTGTTCAATGGTGACACGTCGACGGGGATTACCATCCGCACGGTGCACCTGAAAAATGGCCAAGCGCATTACAGAGTTGGCGCAACCTTGGTCTATGACTCCAACGGCTATGAGGAAGAGCAAGAAACGCGCACAAAGGCCACGGTTTTTTTTCACCTGCTTGATAAACTACGCGACAAGGTCGAGATTAAATCCGAAGCGGCAACACAAGATCTGCCAGGTAAAGGCCTAAAGCTTCTACTCATCGATAATGAGGACTCCTTCGTTCACATCCTTGCCGACTATTTCCGTCAGACGGGTGCCGAGGTTGTTACCTATCGCCATGGCTTAGACTTTGCCCTGATTCTTGAGTTGATGCCTGACTTGGTCATTCATTCTCCAGGTCCCGGCCGGCCAGAGGATTTCGGGTTACCCGATCTAGTACGCCGACTCGCTGCCGCCGAAATTCCACAATTTGGCGTCTGCCTTGGCCTTCAGGGCATCGTCGAAGCTTTTGGTGGTCAACTCGCGCTTCTTGCTCAACCCCGTCAGGGAAAGCGCTGGACGGTGTCGCATGATGGATCGCATATGTTTTCAGGCCTACCGTCGCCCTGCATAGTCGGTGCCTACCATGCGCTTTACGCAGATGATCGGACGCTCCCAGACTGTCTGGAAGTCTTGTCTCGCAATGAAACTGGCATTGTTATGGCTGTTCGCCATCGCCAATTCCCGATCAGCGCCGTCCAGTTCCACCCCGAGTCAATTCTATCGATGAGTAAATCAGTCGGTTATCGTCTGATCGCCAATGTCATGACTGAAATTCGTAAGCGCCGATAGCACGTTGTCCAGTTCGAGACCCGAGGTTGGCCGTAATCTCGGGCATCGGTGCCGCCAAGGGTAACCAAGTGTGGTCCAGGATAGGTTTCGGACTATCAGCGCAGAGCTGACTGCCGAGCAGTTGCTCTGCGCCTTCCGCCGGGAACTGGCCCAAGCCCAGAACGACGTTTTATTCCAAAGTTCAAAGTAGGGATCGTGGCGACATTTTGTTGCGTGGAGCAATTAGCAAACCTGTTTACATGAAACTCTACGAAAACGTCGTCATCGGAAATTTTCTCTACGGCCTTGGCTTCGCAATCGCAAAGCGCACTACGACCTGCGAGTTCCCGGCTATCGTCAATCTCCTGCAGCAAACACCCGACGATTCGGTACTGGGCGATCTCCTGTTCGAGGCTCCCGGCTTGCTACGGATTATCGAATTCAAGCAGCGCTCGAATACCGATCCCAAAGAAGATGTTCGGTATGCCAGGCTTTGCCTGGGGCTAACCGGCAGTCCTGCGATGACCCATATATCGCGTCAGGTCCATTGGTTTGTCGAGACGCAACCCACTCACAACCATTTCATTGCTCGGATTGTCCCATACCTGGACGCTTTTCCACGAACAGACGAGCAGCATGATTTTGCGGCCTTTATCGCGGCGACCGCTGAGGCAGCCGTCAACGAGCAGCCTCAATCATCCTTCGAAGAAATGAACGCCTATCTGGGATGGCTGGCCAGTCTGCACAAATCGGGGACTATCAGTTCCGGTGGGCTTGTCGTGAAGCTCTCTCCCGACGGAACATTGCACTATGTCGCACTCGTCTCCGTGATGGAGTTGGTGTTATCCCGGCAAAGCATCAGGCAGGAACGAGAACAAGCAATGGCTCTCGAAAAGGCAAGGAGAGTATCGCACAAACAGAGAATTGAACTACAACGGCAACATGAATATGAGTGAGGTCAGGATGGCAGAAAAAGAAAGCAAATTCGTCTTGTCGATGGCATCAGCCGTTCACGCACTGATCAACGTAGCCGAACGCCAGCAGGCAATTGTTGACGCGGCGCTGAAGGAAACACGGGAGGCTGCCAGGCAGACTTCGGAGGCAGCACGGCTTTCCCGGAAGGCGGCTGACGAACTTCCGTTGCAAGTTATCGTGGCTCTAGATCGAGTCTCGGAAGGAACGGCGACGCGCGCCGCCACCCTGTTGGCAGAGAAATTTACACAAGCAGATACACAGGCGTATCAGGCGGCCCAACGATATGAGCGAGCGGCCCGCTCCTTGAGTTGGCGCCTAGTCGTAGCGGCTAGTGTGTTTGGCGCAGTGCTGCTGGCACTCGTGACGGCGATGATCTTACACAGTATCCCTTCCGCCGAGGAAATTCGCGCCTTGCAGGAAACCGTTGCCCGACTAGAGCAGCGAGGTGGGCGGGCTCTCGTCGTAGCCTGCCCCGAGGAGGGGAAGCCGAAACGTCTATGCGTCCACGTTTTTGATCAACAGATGAATCGGGAAGATTGGCGCATTATCGCTGGCTATCAGTAGGACGAGATGCTTGCCGCGTAGTTAGCGACAGAGCGGGTATAGCCGGTCAATAGAGCTTTGGTGGTCAGCCGACAATCTGTGGTCGGCTCGGTACTCTACTGGCCAACATGAAACCTCTGGATACCGTGAGGTTCGATGGCCGGCACTGCTGAAAGTGCCTGATCATCTAGGTGGTAATACGCAGTCGGCCTATGGGACGCATTCCATGCGGAGAACCAAGGCAACGCTGATCTACAAG
>CAZHFS010000054.1:0-12316 GCA_964531885.1 uncultured Propionivibrio sp. | reverse complement strand
CCAGAGCAACCTTGCTTGCTCCATGACGCAAGACACAGCGTGCCGCCAGCTTGGCCGTGGTCGTCGTCTTGCCGACACCGGTCGGGCCGACCAGGGCATAGACGCCCCCTCGATCAACAATATCACTCTCGTTATCGATGCTCAGTAAGACGCGATCGGCAGCACCTTTGACCCAGTTGAGCGCGGCGCGGGCATCCAGTTCGCGCGGGAGAGCAGAAAGGAGTTCGTGCGCCAGGCGAGGCGAAAAACCGGCATCGAGCATCTGCCGCAGGATTTCAGTTTTGACCGGTTCGCGCCGGGCGGTTTCACCCCATGCCGCGCCGGCAAGGTGCTGCTCGACAATACGCCGCAAAGCACGGATTTCAGCCATCACCTCCGCCGGAACCACTTCGGCGGCATGCCGGATTTCCGGCTCGACACTCCGCTGGAATTGTGGCGCAGGACGCGGCGCCAGGGGTGGCTCGGCACGCGCCACTTGCGGCGGCACAGCGGCAGCGGAAAGACTGACGGTATAGTCGTCCTGCACTGTCGGACGGACTGCCTGCTGCACAGGACGGGCAGGCGGCGTGACAATGGCGTCCATTTCCCCGGCTGCCACGGCCATGATCTCGACTCCACCGGGAATCGCCCGATTGGACAGGATGATCGCGTCGGGGCCAAGCATTTCCTTGACCTTGTGCAAGGCGTCACGCGCCGTTGCCGCAATAAATTTCCTGACGTTCATGACCTGCCTCCGATGATCGATGTGACCCTGATAGTTTTATGTTCTGGCACTTCGCCGTGAGCGAGCACCTTGAGCTGTGGAATACTGCGTCGCAAGAAGCGCGACAGCAGGACGCGCAGACTGCCCGGCACCAGCAGCACCGCGGCCAAGCCCAGCTCCTCCTGGCGCTGCGCCGCAGCAGCAGTCTCGCGCATCAAGGTATCGGCCAGTCCTGGTTCGATACTTGCGCCTTCGCCTCCGCCGGCAATGGCCTGCTGCAGGATGCGCTCGAGCTGCGGATCAAGCGACATCACCTGCATTTCGGTACCGGACGGGTATAGTTGCTGGACGATCGAGCGCCCCAGCGCAATGCGCACCTGCGCGGTGAGCGCTTCGGCATCCTGGGTGCGAGTGGCCGACTCCGCCAAAGTCTCGACGATGGTACGCATATCGCGGATATGGACCCCCTCGTCGAGAACGTTCTGCAATACCTTCTGAACCACTCCGAGCGGTAGAGTTTTCGGCACGAGATCCTCGATGAGCTTCGGCATTTCCTTGCCCAGATGATCGAGCAGGGCTTGCGTTTCCTGCCGTCCCAAGAGCTCCGCTGCATGCGTGAGAATCAGGTGATTGAGGTGAGTTGCCACCACGGTGCTTGCATCAACCACGGTGTATCCGAAGGCTTGTGCCTGTTCGCGCAAGCCGCTTTCGATCCAGACGGCGGGGAGCCCAAATGCCGGATCCTTCGTCGGCGTCCCGGCCAGATTGCCAACCACTCGGCCCGGATTGATCGCCAGGAGATTACCTGGGAAGGCCTCGCCCTGACCGATCTCGACCCCTTTGAGCAGGATTCGATAGCCGTTTGGCTTAAGTTCAAGGTTGTCACGGATATGCACCGGCGACACCAGGAATCCGACTTCCTGAGCAAACTTCTTGCGGATACCGCGAATACGCCGCAGCAACTCCCCATCCTGCGCCTTGTCGACCAGCGGTATCAAACGATAACCAACCTCCAGACCAAGCACATCAAGCGGCGCGACGTCTGCCCAACTCGCTTCCTGCATCTCGGTACTCACCGTCGGCGTCGCCACCACGGGAACCGGCTTGGCAGCTTTCTGTTCTCGTTCGATGAACCACGCCAAGGATCCTAGCAGCCCCGCGAGGAGCAGGAATACGAAGTTCGGCATCCCGGGAATCAGGCCCAACAAGCCGATTATGCCAGCGGTAAGCGCAATGACCTTCGAACTGGTGAACAACTGGCTGATGAACTGATCGGAAAGATCCTGGGATTCGCCGACGCGGGTCACGACCATACCGGCAGCAATCGAGATGATCAGCGCCGGGATCTGAGCCACCAAACCGTCACCGATGGTCAGCAGGGTATAGGTTTTAGCCGCCGTGCCAACGTCAAGATTGTGTTGCAACACACCGACAAACAAACCACCGATGATGTTGATGAACATGATCAGGATGCCGGCGACCGCGTCGCCGCGCACAAATTTCGAGGCACCATCCATGGATCCAAAGAAGTCCGCTTCTTCTGCGATCGCCCCACGCCGACGCCGCGCCTCATCCTCACCGATCAGACCCGCGTTCAAATCGGCATCGATGGCCATCTGCTTGCCCGGCATGGCATCGAGAGTGAAACGTGCGGCAACTTCGGCCACCCGGCCAGCCCCCTTGGTGATGACCACGAAATTGATGATCACCAGGATCGTGAACACCACGATGCCGACTGCGTAGTTGCCGCCGACCAGGAAGTGACCGAACGCGTCAATCACCTGCCCGGCAGCGCCCGGCCCGGTATGCCCCTCGAGCAGCACAACCCGTGTTGAAGCCACGTTAAGCGACAGACGAAGCAGCGTGGTGATCAACAGCACAGTCGGGAAAACCGAAAAATCGAGCGGTTTCTTAACGTTGATCGCCACCAACATGACGATCACCGAGATCGCGATGTTGAAGGTAAAGAAGAGGTCGAGCATGAACGCCGGCAACGGCAAAACCATCATCGACAAGATGATGAGGATCAATACCGGCCCGGCGAGTTGCTGCACGCTGCCCCGCCCGATCAAGTTCTGAAGTGTCAGCGAGGCGTTAGCCATTTACCGCCTCCGCAACAGCCAGTTCGGCGGGCACGCCGATTTCGCGCGGCGGCATCGGGCATTGTCCTCCCTGTTTTTGCCAGTTAGCCAACTGATACACGTAGGCAAGCACCTCGGCAACTGCCGCATACAGTGCCATCGGAATTTCCTGATCGAGTTCTGCATGCTTGTACAGCGATCGTGCCAGCGGCGGAGCCTCCAGCAGGGGCACACCGGATTCCGACCCAATCTCGCGAATCTTGAGGGCGATCTCACCCATCCCTTTAGCCACAACTTTCGGTGCCCCCATGCCACTTTTGTAGGACAGCGCCACGGCAAAGTGCGACGGGTTGGTGACAATCACATCGGCAGTCGGCACAGCCCCCATCATCCGCCGCCGCGCAGCCTCGCGCTGCAATTGACGAATACGCCCCTTGACCTCGGGATTGCCCTCCATTTCCTTGCCTTCCTGGCGCACTTCTTCCTTGGTCATCTTGAGCTTGTCGTGAAACTGCCAGAGCTGAAAAGGAACGTCGATCGCCACGATAATCAGCATCGACAGGACGATGAGCAGGAAGCTATAGACGAGCAGATGGCCGGCTGAAGCCAAGCCCGCTTCGAGCGGCTGACCAAACAGTGCGAACAGATCGGCGCGTTCGCTCCACAACACCCACACGGCGACCCCACCCACCAGCAGCGCTTTGGCGATGGCCTTCACCAGTTCGGCAAGGCCAGACCACGAAACAATGCGCGTCAGCCCCTGGATCGGATCCATGCGTGCGATATCCGGAGTAAGCGCTTTCACCGAAAAATTCCAACTACCAAGAAAAAATGGCGCAATCAGCGCGGCGGCAACCAGGGCCAGAATGAACGGCGAGAATACGAGCAAGGCATCGAAGGACAGTTCGCCGAAGCGGGATACCATCAGGGCGGGGTCACTGAGCAATTGCGCATCAATGGTTAACCCACGACGCACCACCCCTCCTGCTCGCTGCACCATCCACGGACCAATGAACCAGAAAAGCCCTGCTGCCACAAACAAAATCAGAAACGCACCGATTTCGCGCGAACGAGGCACCTGCCCTTCTTCGCGGGCTTGTTCAAGTCGCCGTGCTGATGCCGGTTCTGTTTTTTCGAGATCGCTTTCTTCAGCCATCTGCGGTTTCCAATCAAGTACGGCCTATTATAAGAAAAATCGTTAAAAAATAAAGGCGTATGGTGTTTTATTTAGGCCGTTTCTCGAATAGTAGCGAGAACGCAACAAGCCGCAGAGCCAACAAAAAAACAGGGAGGGCCAAGCCCTCCCTGCGCAATCGATTGATTATTAATCGATTTAGGCCGATATCTCGATTGAACGCTGGCGAACGCCAAGTTCTTTGTCGATGTGCTGATTCAAATCAGCCAACAATTCCTTCATATCGAGAATCAGAACGATCTGCCCATTGGACAGGGTCGTAACACCGGCCACCCCACGCGGACGGAAGTCGTCGAGTGACTTGATCACGGCATCATCACGCCCGGCAAAACTGTCGACAGCCAGGATGAAACTCCGCTCCGACGTTTGCATGAGCACGCCGTACTCGGGCGGATGCAACTGCGGCCAACCGAGCAGACGCGAAAGCGCCACCACGGGCAGAACCTCGCCGCGCACGACCAGCGTTTCCTTGCCGCCGACTTCCTGCATCTTGTCTTTCTCGATCGGCAGAATCTCGCGCACCATCGAGAGCGGCAGAGCAAAAGGCTGATCGCCAAGGAGGACCAGCAAGACAGGCAGAATCGCCAGAGTCAGCGGTAGGGAGATCAGGAACACCGAGCCTTTACCGGGTTCGGAGCGAATTTCGACCGATCCGTTGAGCTTCTGGATATTGGTCTTGACCACATCCATGCCGACACCTCGGCCGGAAACCGCCGAAGCTTGGGACATGGTCGAGAAGCCCGGCAGGAAAATGAGGTTAAGACTCTGGCGATCATCCAGGGTATTTGCATCCTCCTCGCGGATGATGCCTTTCTCGATGGCTTTGGCACGGATGCGTTCAGGACTCATGCCACGACCGTCGTCGGCGACGATAAGGACGATATGATCGCCCTCCTGGCGCGCTTCCAGGCGAACCACACTCTTGGCCGGCTTGCCCGCCGCAAGTCGTTCTTCTGGCGACTCGACGCCGTGATCGACGGCATTGCGCACGAGGTGAACGAGCGGATCGGCAAGATCCTCGATCATCGTTTTGTCGACTTCGGTTTCCTCGCCAACGAGCAGCAGTTCCACGTCTTTGCCCAACTGGCGGGCAAGGTCGCGCGCGATGCGCGGATATTTCTGGAACAGGCGGCCAATCGGCTGCATGCGGGTCTTCATGACCGAGTTCTGCAGATCGGACACCAGCAAGTCGAGTTGGCTCACTGCCTGATCAAGCGCATGCAGGGTATCGGAATCATTCCTCCCTGCGAGGATGTCGGCACGTAGGCTGGTCAAGCGGTTCTTGGTCAGTCCGATTTCCCCGGACAGATTCAGAACCTGATCCAAGCGTGCGGTATCAACACGGATGGTCGACTCACGAGTCGCCGCGCGCTCTTCACTACGCCGGCCACCCGCTGCGCCACTGGCGACGGCCCCTGGACGGTCGCTGGCACGCCGCCCTTCCGGCGGAAAATGCGGAGTCAGCGTTGCCGGCAGCGTTTCCTCCGCCGGTGCTGGAACACTCGCCGCTGGCGAGGGAGCCACCGCAACCGACTTGGCTGGCACTTGCCCGGTCACCGCCGCATGCAACTGCTGCCAATCCGGCCCATTCGCATCATTCATCGCATTCGTGGCAGGCGCGGGCTGCGGCACATCCACGACCGCTGCTTGTGGCGGCGCATCAGCGAGAGGCTGGCCCTCGAGCGCATGGCGCAAGGCCGTCAGGAGGTCTGCAGGCGCAGAACGCGGCTGCGTTGCCTGGGAGAGCTCGCCGAACATGGTGCGCACCCCTTGCGTGGCCGCCATGATGACATCCATCAATTCGGGAGTCAGTGGCATTTCGCCGTTGCGCAACTTATCAAACAGGTTCTCAGTCAGGTGACACAACGTCACCAACTCGGTCGCATTGAGAAAACCTGCCCCACCTTTGATCGTATGAAAGCCGCGGAAAATGTCATTCAGAAGTTGCCGATCGTCGGGATAGCGCTCAAGGTCGACCAGTTTGTTGTCGACATCGGAGAGCATGTCGCTGGCCTCTTGCAGAAAGTCCTGCAGCAGGTCTTCCATTCCGGAAAAGTCACTCATTGCGCACCTCCTAGAACCCGAGACTGTCGAGCAGGTCGTCTACTTGTTTCTGACTGGCAACCACATCTGGCCGACCTTCAGGATTAATCACCGGACCATTGAGCAAGGACTGCACGGATTCGGTTCGCTTCTCGCCGGGCATGGTCTGAACCAGAACGTTCATCAGCCCCGACTCGAGATCCTGCGCCAAGGCGACGATTTTTTTGATCACCTGGCCAGTCAAATCCTGGAAGTCCTGCGCCATCATGATTTCCAGGAGTTGCTCCCGCGTTGCCGCAGTGCGTTGCGGCACGGCGGTCTTCAAATAAGCCCGCGTCTCGTCGGCCAACAGCCTGAATTCCTGAACGCTCAATTTATTGGCGTAGAGGGCATCCCACTTTGCCGCCAGCAGACCCGCACCGTTTTCAAGCTCGTCCTGCAAGGGGTTGGCGACATCGGTCGCATTGAGCACCTTGCATGCTGCCTGTTCGGTCAAATTGGCGATATAGTTCAGGCGATCTTTGGCATCAGGGATCGCATGCACGGTCTTTTCTACCAGCTTATCGTAGCCCAGTGCGCCGAGCGTATCGTGCAAAAGCCGCGCCATCTGGCCGACCTGATTAAAGACTTTTTCCTGGCCAACCCACTCGGTCGCCGCAGCCGCCGCAGCCGCCACAGCCAACGTCTCAGCACTCGGCTGCGGGACGGATTGAGCCGCCGCTGTTTTTGCCTGACTCGAAACGGAGTCAAACAAAGATTGCAACTCTGCGTCGTCTTCCCCTGTGGCATCGCTCTCGCGCGCTTGCCGCATTAAAGACGGTGCAGCAGCCGCAACGGGAGCTTGTGCTGGTGCGGAGGACGGAACAGGAGCCGGCGCCGGACGCGCAGCGCTTACTCCGCTGGCAATACTGTCAAAGAGGGCTTCGAGATCGCTCGAGTCGCCTGAGGTCGCCGTGTTGCTCATCTCAACCACCCATTTTGTCGAATATTTTCTGCAATTTCTCAGCCAAGGTCGCCGCCGTAAACGGCTTGACGATGTAACCACTCGCCCCCGCCTGCGCGGCGGCGATGATGTTCTCCTTCTTGGCTTCGGCCGTGATCATCAACACAGGAAGGTGCTGCAAAGTGGGTGTCGAGCGGATCGTTTGCAACAACTGGAGACCATCCATATTGGGCATATTCCAGTCTGTCACGACAAACTCGAACCCGCCAGCCTGAAGCTTTTGCAGCGCAATCGCCCCGTCCTCTGCTTCGTCCACATTGGTAAACCCAAGTTCCTTGAGCAGGTTCCTGACGATACGTCGCATCGTCGAAAAGTCGTCGACAACCAGAATTCTCAACTTAGGATCAGCCATTCTCGATTTGCTCCAAAAAACCTATAAGCGTTCCAACAGCGGACGCAGGGTATCTGCCAAAACCTCGGCATCGAACTTGGCAACATAGGCATCGACACCGACCGCCTGCCCCATGGCTCGATTTGCCTCGGATGACAACGAAGAGTGCATCACAACCGGGATGCCTTCAAAACGCGAGTCACTCTTGATATGTCTGGTCAGCACATACCCGTCCATTTCGGGCATTTCTGCGTCAACCAGAATCAACTTGACGTCGTCACGCAGCACCGAGCCAGTCTGCTGCGCGTGCGCGGCGAGCCCCTGCAAGCGGCTCCAGGCTTCGGCTCCGTTGGTCGCGTGCTTGTGCTTGACGCCCAACTTGTCGAAGACTTCGGAAATTTTGCGCCGCGCGACAATCGAGTCGTCAACGAAAAACACTCCGGTATCTTCCGACACCTGAGCTGGCGGAACATCAACGATGAGCGCCTCGCCGAAGGCATTGGCCAGAATCTGTTCGACATCAAGCAGGGAGACCAGCGTCCCGTTATCCAACTCGGTAATTGCTGTGATCAAGCCCTGATTCGACGACAGCACGCTCTCCGGTGCGCGTACTTTCTCCCAGTCGACACGAATAATCCGATCGACTTCATGCACCAGAAAACCCAGTGTCCGCTTCGAATACTCGGCAACCATCATGGTCTGCCCGCGCTCAACCGGTTTGTCCTTCAGATCAAGGAAATTGACCAGAGAGAGCACCGGGATCACATTTCCCCGCAGGGAAACCAGGCCTTCAACTCCACGCGGCATGTTTGGCGTTTTGGTAATGTGCGGCGTCCGCCCGACTTCGCGCACCTTGAATACGTTGATCCCGAATGTCTCGCGCGTCCCCAGCGAGAACAGCAGAATCTCCATTTTGTTCGAACCGGCCAGACGAGTGCGCGCATCAACGGTTTCGAGCAGATTTTTCTTTTCGGCAATGTCCATGGTCATGATTCGCTCCAATCTGCCCTATCTCAGCGCTCGGCCTTGGCGACCGGCTCGGAGCCGAGCAAGCGGCGAGCCAGGGTTTCCGACAGCTTCTGCGGCTCGAACTTGGCGACATACTCATCCACACCGACCGATTTGCCCAACTGTTGGTTGGACATCCCGGACAAGGATGAATGCATGATCACCGGCACACCGGCAAATCGCGGATCGCTCTTGATCCGCTTAGTCAGGATATAACCGTCCATTTCGGGCATCTCGACGTCGGTCAGCACCAAACTGACAAGTTCGCTCACTTCTCGGCCTGACGCCTGAGCAAAAGTGGCGATCTTCTCGAGTTCATTCCACGCCTCGCGCCCGTTGATCGAGCCGTTGTATTTGACGTTCATGGCATCCAGCGTGCGCATGATCTGCTTGCGTGCAACGATCGAGTCATCGGCGAAGAAAACGGTCAGATCCGGATTATTCAAGGGCTTGATGTTGCGATAGACAGCTTCTTCGTCGTAATTGGTGGTTTCGGACAGCACCTTTTCGACGTCCATCATCATCACGAGACGTCCATCCGGCAGCTCGGTGACCGCGGTGACCAAACCGCCCATTTCTGCCACCAGCATTTCGGGCGGCACCTTCATCTGGCTCCAGTCGAGGCGCAGAATCGTATCGACCGCCTCCACCAGAAAACCCTGGGTATGACCGGCATATTCGGTCACGATCATGATGCCCCGCGGCGTATCCGTCTCGACCCGTGAATACTTGGCCAGATCGACCACCGGCACCAGGGCCCCGCGCAGACTGACCATACCTTCGACCGAAGGTGGCATTTCCGGTGCGGAGGTGATCGGCGGGGTACGCATCACCTCGCGCACCTTGAACACGTTAATGCCGAAGGTTTCCCGACGCCCGGTACGTGTATTCGTACCCAGTGTAAAAAGCAGGATCTCCAGCTTGTTCGTTCCTGCCAACTTGGTGCGGGCATCAATGCTCTTGAGCAGTTCTGACATGCCTAAACTCCCATTTGGGACAACCCCAAAATTCCATTAGTTACATTCTAAACAATGAAACCTCAATTCACCACCCGAGGGCCTGCGGCAAACCACCGTATCCCTCGAAAACACGGCCTTTGGCGGCATCACTCTCCTGCCATCTTTCATAACAAGGTGGTTTCTGGCTCATCCCCAGCACGGCCCGCTTGATCATTCGCACTGCGTATGACAACAGTGCCTTTACGGCGCCGACAGCGCTTTCTTTAGACCCCAGCCGAAGGAATTCCCGAGCGCCCTGCAGCAAACAACACCCGTTTTGGCAGTTCGTACAGGTCGAACTCTTCCTCGACGGCTCCAATCAGTGCGGCCTCACGAGGCATGCCATACACGACACAAGAGGCTTCGTTCTGTCCGAAGGTGCGTGCGCCTGCCTGCCGCATGCGCAGAAGACCGTTTGCGCCGTCCTTGCCCATGCCGGTCAAGATAACGCCAACCGCACTTCGCCCGACGATCTCGGCGGCCGAATCGAACAACACATCGACCGATGGCCGGTGTCGGTTCACCGGGGGGGTTGTCTGCAGTTCCGTGACATAGCCAGCCGGAGCACGGCGTATACGCAGATGGGAATGCCCTGGCGCCACATAAACCGTTCCGCCCTGCACGCTCTCTCCGCCGCGCGACTCAATGACACGGGGCTTGCACAAAGTATCGAGACGCGCCGCAAACGACGCGGTAAACGACTCTGGCATGTGCTGAACGATCAGGATCGGGGGGCAATCGGCCGGCATGCCGAGCAAAAAGCTCTTCACTGCCTCTGTCCCTCCCGTCGAAGCCCCGACGAAGATGATCCGGCTGCCAGGCAGAACTGCTGTGCCAGTTGGTCGCGCAAGGAGTTCAGGCACGTTTTCTCGTAAGTTCATACACGGTCTTGCCTTGCGAACGGAAGACATCGGCCGCATGCAGGAAACTCTCGGAATGACCGGCAAACAGCAAGCCATCCTCACTCATGAGCGGCGCAAAACGCGTCAGGATTTTGTGCTGAGTCGGCTTATCGAAATAGATCATCACATTGCGACAAAAGAGCGCATCGATCGGCCCTCGCACAGACCAGTTCGGTTCCAGCAGATTAAGGCGCTGAAAGGTAATCAAGCGCCGTAACTCGGGCTTCACCGTGTAGGAACCTTCCTGAGTTCCCGTCCCCTTGACGAAGAAACGGGACAAACGATCGGGCGAGAGTTTGTCGATCCGGTCGCGTGAATAGACTCCCTTCATCCCAAAGGCCAGCACATTAGTATCAAGGTCCGACGCAACGATCGATACGGGCACATTGAAACTGTTGAACGTTTCGACGACAGTCATCGCGATACTGTAGGGCTCTTCTCCGGTCGAGGCGGCCGAACACCAGATCTTGATCGGCGAGCGCCCCTGCAGCTTCTTCAAGTGCTCAGACAGAATCGGAAAATGATGCGGTTCGCGAAAAAACGACGTGAGATTCGTTGTCAGCGAATTGACGAATTTTTCCCATTCGTTTTTATCGCCCCGCTCGAGCAGGGCAAGGTAATCGCCAAAGGACTTCAGCCCGGTTTCTCGCAAACGACGCGCCAACCGGCTGTAGACCATATCCTGCTTGGCGGGCGACAGGGCAATTCCGGCATGCGCGTAGATCAGCTTGCGCACCCGCTCGAAATCGGCATCCGTGAAGACAAATTCCCGCCCACCCACGTCGCGCGCAGGCGCAGGAAACCCGGTCGGAAATGCCGAGGCAAATGGTTTTCTTTCAGTCATCGCTACCCTCAGCCAGAGTTGACGCTCAAGCTCAACCACCACGCGGCGCGGCGGCGGGCGCTTGCGTCGCTGGCGGACCACCCGCCTCAGATGCCTTGTCGGCTTCCTCGTCCGTTTCGACCGGCACGTTGCCGTCTTCCTGCAGCATGGCTTCTTCGGTTTTCTTGTTCAGAACGACAATGTTGATGCGCCGATTGCTTGCGGAGAGCGGATCGTTCTTGTCGAACAACACGGTGGAGGAGAGTCCGACCACGCGCAGCACCTTGTTCTCGTCCATGCCTCCGGCAATCATCTCGCGTCGCGCTGAATTGGCCCGATTGGCGGACAACTCCCAGTTCGAGAAACCTTTCTCCCCGCCCGCGAACTGCGCGGCATCTGTGTGCCCGGAGAAGCTGACTTTATTCGGAACCGCGTTGAGCGCCTTGCCGATCTCGCGCAGAATCACCTTCGAATACGGCTTGAGTTCAGCACTGCTGGTATCGAACATCGGCCGGTTTTTCTCGTCGAGGATCTGGATACGCAAGCCTTCAGGCGTCACTTCGATCAACAACTGGTTCTTAAACTGACGCAGGGCTGAATTCCCTTCAATCAGTTGCTCGATGTCCTTCTTGAGCGCATTGAGCATCGCCTTCTCGCGTTTTTCAAACTCACGCCTGAGTTCGTCCGAGCGCGCGTCGCGCACATTTGGCGTCTTGCGCTGCGACTGCACATCGCCGTCCTTGACCTGGCCGGAGCTGCTCGTCAAGACCTTGCCACCGCCCTTGAGGATACTGGTTGCATCGCCTGCTCCCGAACCGCCCGACAGACTGACTTTCAGCGGATTCTGGAAGTACTCAGCCAGCCCCTTGAGGTCACCGGTCGAGGTCGAGCCGAGTAGCCACATCAGCAGGAAGAAGGCCATCATCGCCGTCACGAAGTCGGCATAGGCGATTTTCCAGGCGCCGCCATGGTGGCCACCGGCCACCTTCTTGATGCGTTTGACGACGATGGGGCGGACGTCTTCGCTCATCGCAATTCCTGTTCAGCCCTTACTTACCCTTGCGGGCCTTGAGTTCGTTTTCGAGTTCGATGAACGTCGGCCGGTCGGTCGAGAACAGCACCTTGCGTCCGAATTCCACCGCGACCTGTGGCGCGTAGCCGGACATCGAAGCCAGCAGAACAACCTTGATCACCTGATAAATCTTCGACCCTTCGTGCGCTTTCTGTTC
>CAZHFS010000053.1:0-12434 GCA_964531885.1 uncultured Propionivibrio sp. | reverse complement strand
GCGATGTGCGGCAGTCGGTAAGCAGCATGGGCGAGATGATGTCACTGCAGGCGCAGGATGCCCTCAATCAGAGGGCGCGCGAGGAACTCGAGCGACTGACGACGGATACAGCGCGTACTGTGGCGACATTCCTGTATGGACGTGATGAGGATGTCCAGCAGGCGGCGAGGCTTGCACCAAACGAGTCGCTCTATGCAATGTTCATCAAAGGGCGCTCCCGCTTGCAGCTGGATGCCGGGCAGTGGGTGCTGGATGCCGATCGCAAGCAATGGGTGCCAGTACAAGCCGTGACGCCATTGCCTCCCGATGCATTGGTCATTCGACCGAGCAATGCAGAGAACGAGACCGCATTCCATTATCGGCCGCCGGAGACCGTTCTGCCGACGGTGCGCAAACCGCTATATCACGAGATGACCTTCGTCGGTCTTGATGGACGGGAACAGATCAAGATTCCGGTGACCGGGCTCCTGCCGCGCGAGTTGCGTGATGTCAGTCGGCGCGAGAACACCTGGAGCAAGGCCGAAACCTATTTTGCCGAACTCAGGAAGCTCAAACCGGGTGAGATTTATGTTTCCGAAGTGATCGGCACCTACGTCGGGACCCGGATCATCGGCCCGAATACGCCGCCGGCCGCCGAGAAAAAAGGGGTGCCCTTCAAGCCGGAGGAAGATGCGTACGCCGGGATGGAGAATCCAGTCGGCAAGCGTTTTCGCGGGATCGTGCGTTGGGCGACGCCAGTGGTCGAAAACGGCCGGATCAGCGGTTATGTGACGCTGGCGCTCGACCATGACCACCTCATGGCGCTCACGGACATCCTGGTGCCAACTCCGGAACGGTATGTGCGCCTCCCCGATGCCAGCAGCGGCAACTATGCGTTCATGTGGGATCATCGTGATCGCGCGATTGCCCACCCTCGGCACCATTCGATTCCGGGCTTCGACGCCAATACTGGCCAGCGCGTGCCGCCTTGGCTGGAGGCATCAATGCATGAACGGTGGCAGGCGAGCGGCCAACCCATTGAGCGTTTTCTTGAAACCATGCCGGTTTTCGAGGCGCAGTCACGCGACAAAACGCCGGCGGCGGCGATGACTGCAGCCGGAAAAGTCGGTCTCGATTGCCGTTACCTCAATTTCGCTCCGCAGTGCGTGGGATGGCACGACCTCACCCGCAATGGCGGTTCCGGCTCCTTCCTGATCAAGTGGAGCGGGGTGTGGAAAATCACCACGGCGGCGGCCATTCCTTATTTCACCGGCCAGTACGGACGCACGCCTCGCGGTTTCGGTTACGTGACCATCGGCGCCAACATCGAGGACTATCAGTTGCCGGCGCAAGTGATGGGCAAGCAACTGGAGACCAGGGTGCAGGATCTCGAAGGGCAGATTGAGCGACAGCAGGGAGAAATCCGGGACGAGATCGAGCAGCGCGTGGGGCGCATGGGCTTTGAACTCGGTTTCTCGACCCTGATCATGATCGTCTTGGTGGTCGCGATCGCGGTCTGGCTGGCTAATCTGATCACCCGGCGCATCGATGAAACAATCGACGGCTTGCAGCGCGTCGAAGAAGGCGACTACGCCTACCGTTTCGAGAAACCTGCTGACGATGAACTCGGCCGGCTGACCGATTCGCTCAACCGCATGACGCATAACGTGGAACAGGCGTATGAAGACCTCAAAGCCACCAAGCGCAGCGAGGCGGCGCGCCTGGCCGAAATGGTCGAGCAGCGCACCGAGGAACTCAAGCACGCCCGTATCGAGGCCGAGAAAGCGAGTTCGGCCAAGAGCCTGTTCCTTTCCAACATGTCGCACGAGATCCGCACGCCCCTTAACGGGGTGCTCGGGCTGGCCCAGGTGGGGTTGCGCGAGAACGGATCGCAGCCAAGGGCACGCGAGGTTTTCCGGCGCATCCTCGACTCTGGCAAGCTTCTGCTGACGATCATCAACGACATCCTCGATTTTTCCAAGATCGAGGCAGGTAAACTGCAGATCGAACGCGTTCCTTTCCGTCCTGCGGAGGTGATCGAGGATGCCCTGCGCGCCGTGCGTCCCGGCGCGGAAGACAAGGGGTTGGAGTTGGTGTCCGACTTGAGTGGCGTACCCGATGCCTGCGTTGGCGATCCGGCGCGCATCCAGCAGATCCTGCTCAACCTCCTTTCCAATGCCTTGAAATTCACCCACAGCGGCAGTATCCGGCTCAGTGCGAGTGCGGAGAATGAGGCGCTGGTCTTTCGGGTGGCGGATACAGGCATCGGGATCGATCCAGCCGACCTGGCCCGGCTGTTCGAACCCTTCGAACAGGCCGACAGCAGCACGACCCGCAAATACGGCGGAACCGGGTTGGGCCTGACGATCAGTGCTCGACTGGCGCGCCTGATGGGGGGCGGGTTGTCGGCGTCGAGCCGCCTCGGCAACGGCAGTACCTTCGAGTTGCGCGTGCCGCTCGAGCTTGCCACGGTCGAGGTGCCCGTGCGCCAACGCGACAATGCCGATTGCGGCGGCTGTCGTCTGGCCGGCATCCGCCTGTTGGTGGCCGAGGACAACGAAGTCAATCGCCTGGTCATCGACGCCATGTTGCGCGCCGAAGGCGCCGCGGTGGTGATGGTCGGCAATGGCGTGCAGGCGGTGCGTGCTGTCGAAGAGGGCCTGCATGTTGATGCCGTGCTGATGGACGTGCAGATGCCGGAGATGGATGGCCTGGAAGCGACCCGCCGCATCAAGGTGCGCCATCCGGGGCTGCCGGTGATCGGCCAGACGGCTTACGCGCTCAAGGATGAGCAGGCGCGCTGCCTGGCGGCGGGAATGGTGGGTTCGGTACATAAACCGCTGGAGATCGACACGCTGGTCGAGGCCATCCGTGCGGCGTTGGGGCGCCCGACGAGCAGCGTGCCGGGCAGTGAGCTCGTTGGCGCGGCACCGCCAGAGACCATGCCGGCGGTAGACCGCCCGGCAGACAGTCCGGGGGATCCCGCCATGCCAGTCATCGACTGGCCGGCCCTGCGGGCCCGCTATCCTGGGCGTGAAGCGTTCATCGAACGCCTGCTGGGGGTGGCGCTGGAAAACCATGCCGATGACGCCCAGCAGTTGCGAGACCTGCTGGCGCGTGGCGAGGACGGGGAAGTGGGCGCACTGGCGCATCGCCTCAAGGGGATGGCGGGCAACCTCTGTGCGAGTGAAGTTCAGCACCTGGGCGAGCGGGTGATGGTTGGGGTGCGCCAGGGCCAGGGCGTTGATCCCGCGCTTGCCCTGGCGCTGGCCGCGGCGCTGGATCGCCTCGTGGCCGCCTTGCGCAGCCATGTGGCCAGCTGATCGACTGTCAGACTGACCGGTGGGCTGGCCTGGATCTGCCGCGTCAGCGTGGCTGGCGCCGCAATTCGTCCAGCGTTTCCAGGAGGTCGGCCATCAGCGCCGCCAATTCCGGTACGGCGTCGAAATTTCGCTCCAGGTCGCGCATCCGCCGCGCGCGCAGCAGGGTCGTGGCGGAAAAGCGCCAATCCCCGGCGACGCTTTCTGCATTGGGTAACAGGCCTTCGCGCAGGTGGCCGAGTAGCCATTCCGGTTCGACGGCACAGGCCTGAGCCGCTTGCTCGAGCGTCAGCCAGTGCTCTTCCACGAGACAACCGATCAGGATCTCGTCTTCACTCACGATTTAATCCTTCCAATGTTGGCGCGGATCGAAAGCCAACGCTTGCGCCATGGTCGTGTAAAGCTGTTGCGCTTCAGGGGTATCGGCTGGCGGCAGGACGATTCGCAGATCCAGCAGCAGGTCGCCGGGTGGGGTGCTCGGAATGCCTTTGCCTCGCACCCGCAGTTGGCGACCGCTTTGTGCGCCGGCCGGAATGCGAACCTTGAGCGTGCCGCCAGGGAGATCGATGTCGACAACCGTGCCGAGCGCAGCCTCCCACGGGGCAAGCGGGAGGTCGAGATGCAGGTCGGCACCCTCGATTCGGTAACGTGCGTGCGACCGGAATTCGACTTCGAGCAGCAGGTCGCCCGGAGGAGCCCCCGCAGTGCCGGCTTCGCCCTGTCCGGCCAGTCGGATGATTTGCCCGGCGCGTACTCCCCGGGGAATCCTGACGTTGAGCGTCCGGCTGGCGAGCGACAGGTGGCCGCTCGGGTCGACCTGCGGGACGCGCAGGGAAATCTGCCGGACGGCACCGAGGAAGCTGTCCTCCAGGTCGAGCAAGACCTTGGCGTGGTGATCCCGGGCATGCGTGTGGAAGCCCCCTTGGGGGCGAAAACCGCGCGGTTCGCGGCCGATGTGCCCGAACATCCGGGTGAAAAAGTCGC
Organism: uncultured Propionivibrio sp.; assembly: GCA_964531885.1. Classification (GTDB taxonomy): domain Bacteria; phylum Pseudomonadota; class Gammaproteobacteria; order Burkholderiales; family Rhodocyclaceae; genus Propionivibrio. The sequence goes on along the minus strand of CAZHFS010000053.1, from coordinate 8,151 downwards.
TGAACCCGGCCAAGTCTTGTGCCGAGAAGCCGCTGCCGGAAAACTCGAAGCCGGCGTCCCAGTCCGGTGGGGGCTGGAATTCCTGGCCGGGGCGATAGGCCTGTCCAAGCTGGTCGTACGCGGCCCGTTTCTCAGGGTCGGAGAGGACCGCATGGGCCTCGTTCACCTCCTGCATCCGCTGTTCGGCATCCGGTTCTTTCGAAACGTCCGGATGATATTTGCGGGCCAGTCGGCGAAACGCTTTTTTGATCTCGTCGCCACTGGCTTGGCGCGAGACGCCGAGAATTTGGTAATAGTCCTTGAATTGCATGCAGATCCCTTTCCAAGACAAGGTGTGCAGGTGTGCAATGGCCGGACGACGCTTTCAAGATAGGGGCTCGCTGGGCGTGTTGCAAGGGCTTGAAAAGTACCGCAGCGGCACCTATATCGGCGACAGGAGGGATGGTTCCCGGTATTCGTTTTTGTGGTTTGTTTCTTCGTGAAGGAGGAATCCATGCGTTATCGAACCCTGTTTCCACGTGACGTCTTTGCCGAATTCGAGCGCCTGCAGCGCGAGCTCCAGCCGGCGTACGAAACTTCGCCAAGCATTCGCGGTTTTGCGCGCGGCGGTTTCCCGGCGATGAATGTCGGTCACACCGCGCAGTCGGTCGAAATCTGTGCCTTTGCCCCCGGACTGGATGCGGCAAGCATCGATGTACAGATCGAAAAGGGAGTGTTGACGATTGCCGGTGAGCGCAAACTCGACCGCCCGGCGTCGGATGAAAAGACGAGCCTGCACATCGACGAGCGTTTCGCCGGGCGCTTCCGGCGGGTTGTGACCTTGCCCGACGATGTCGACGCCGGTGCGGTGCATGCGCGTTATCGCGATGGCGTGCTCTACATCAGCATCGCCCGCCGTGCGACGGTACAGGCACGGCGTATTGCCATCCAATGAGGGGAAGGAGACGAACATGAGCGACAAGGACATTGGACATTCCGGGCAGGCGAGTTCAAGCGAGCTGACCTTGCTGCCACCGGTCGATGTCATCGAGGATGCGACTGGCATCACCCTCTGCGCCGATCTGCCAGGCGTGCCGAAGGAGCGCCTGCACCTGCATGTCGAGGCCGATACGTTGACCATTGAAGGCGAGATGCGCCTTTCTCTGCCGGAGGGGCTGGAGTCGACGCACGTCGAGGTGGTTTCTCCGCGTTATCGGCGGGCATTTACCCTGTCCAAGGAACTCGACGCCGAAAAAGTGGTGGCAGAATTCGAGCAAGGGGTGTTGCGTCTGCGCATTCCCAAGGTTACCTACCTCCAGCCGCGCAAGGTTGAAATCCGCGTTGAATGAACTGGGCCGCCCCCGCCAGCCCGGTGGGGGCGGGTGAAGGAGAATCCGTATGAAACTCGAGACTATCAAGGATCGTGTCGGTGCTTTCGTGGATTCCGTTGCCGAAGGCTGGCACCATCTGCGCTCCTCGGCGGCCAATGCGCTGACGCACTTCAAACCTGAAAGCGGATCGCCGCTGCCGGCCCGTGAACGGGTCGACGATCCGTTTTATCTGCCTTCGCGCGGCTGGTCGATGCTCGGCGTCGATCTGTTCGAGGACGAACGGCGGCTGGTGGTCCGGCTCGAGGTGCCGGGCATGAACAAACAGGACATGCGCATCGATGTGGTCGGAGATGCCTTGATCCTCAGCGGCGAGAAACACTTTTCCGGCGAGACGACCGAAGGGCGCTGGCGCGTCATGCAATGCGCCTATGGCAGCTTCCGGCGAGTGGTTCCGCTGCCTGTGGCAGTGCAGGCCGACGAGGCGCGGGCCTCTTACACGAACGGCATCCTGCGCGTTGAACTGCCCAAGGCCCAGCCGGGACAGCCGAAGGCAACGGCCATCCGCATCGACACGGACGGCTAGGGAACCGCTGAATAAATGGCTGCGCAGGCCGGGGCCGATGCCCTAGTGGCCTGCGGCGGTTCTCGCCATGCGCCGGTTACGGCGGTATTCCCAGGGGGCCTCGGGATCGCGATCAGCCCATAGCCCAAGGCGCTTCTGGCGCGCTTCGCTTTCGGCCCGGGCGTAGGCCATGCGGTCGGCAGGGGACTGTTCGCGCTGATAATCGGCGTAATGCCAGGCCATGCCGCGCTCGATCTGCGCGAGATTGATGTCTTTGCCGTGCCGGTCGAGCAGCTTGCCGACGATGCGCCCGTAGCGATCGCGCTTGTGCCATTCGACATCGATGGTCTGGCCGAAGGCGAGGCCGCTCAGCGACTGCTTCGAACGGGCGCCGAAGGGTTGGGCCTTCTCCGGGGCGTCGATGCCGAGCAGGCGGATGGTGTGGCTCGTACGGGTTTCATCGAGGATCTTGACGGTATCTCCGTCGGCAACGCCGACGATGCGACCGGTGAGCAGTGCGGCATGGCTTGGGGCAAGGCCGGTGAGGCAGAACAGGAGCAATGAGGCGAGCAGCGTACGCATGAAGGATGGCGTCCCCGGCGGGGCACGCAAAAAAAGTGCGCGAGTCTAGCTCAGGAGCCCCGCGACCGAAAGGCGTAGCGCCGCGTATTTGCCCCTACGGAGCGTGGGCGCGAGGCGGGCGGAAACAATTTTGCGGCCAGGATCAACGCCTTGGCGCGGACTGCGTTAAGTTCTCAATACGGCGTACGTCAGGATCGAAAATGACAAAGTTAATGGATGGACTCTTAGGCGATGGAATCTTCGGTGCGGGACTCAGGCGGGCGGTGATCGGGCTGGGCCTGATGGGGGCCATTTGTTTTGGCGTGGTGCCGGAGGGGATGGCGGCGGCCCGGGACGGTGCCGCGGTGGGGGTACAGCAGGTGGCGCAGGCCGCGCCGGGAGCGGTCCGTCATTACGATGCCCAGGGGCGCTATCAGGGGCGAACAGACGCTTCGGGGCGGGCCTACGATAGCCAGGGGCGGTACGTCGGCCGCGAGGAAGCCAGCGGCCGGCATTACGATGCCCAGGGACGCTATCAGGGACGCGATGAGCGTTCCTCGGCCGGGGACGTGCGGCACTACGACGCCAGCGGGCGCTACCAGGGACGCCAGTCCTCCGACGGGCGTCAGTACGATGCGCAGGGGCGTTATCAGGGGCGGGTCGATACCCAGGGCCGGCGCTATGACGCGCAAGGCCGCTATACCGGAAAAAGCGTGCCCTGAGCTTTGCGGGCGACGGCTGTTGCTGAGAAACCAACAGCACATTGCGACGCAGGTCATGACATCAGGGTTTGGCGTAGGCCGGGCCCGCAGAAAGGACTATGCTGCTCCTGGTTGTATACGTACCGATGCACTGATAACCAGGGAGACAAGCCATGAATGCAAAGTTATGCCGCGGGCGAGTGCTGGCCCGCGTATCCGTATTGTTCGCCGCCTTGTGGGCGGGGCTCGGTCTGGCCAACGAGGCGCAGCTCCTCGCGGCGATCGATGCCCGCTCCGACGCCGTCAAGGCCGTGTCGCAGCAGATTTTCGATTTTCGTGAACTCGGGCAGCAGGAGGTCAAGAGCTCGCAGCTCGTGATGGACGAGTTGCGCAAGCTCGGCTTCACCGTACAGGGCGATCTCAAAGTGCCCGAGGACCTCGTCAAGGGCGGGGTAGCCAAGACCGCGTTCCGCGCCGAACTCAAGGGTAAAGGGCCCGGACCGACGGTGACCCTGATGCTCGAGTACGACGCGCTGCCCAACGGGCATACCTGCGGGCATAACCTGATCTCCGGCTCCGGGCTGCTTGCCGCGGCCGGCCTGGCACAGGTGATGAAGGATCTGCCCGGGCGGCTGGTGGTCATCGGCACGCCCGACGAAGAGCGCGGTTCGCTCGGCGGTGGCAAGATCGCCCTGCTCGAGGGCAAGCATTTCGATGGATCGGATGTGGTGCTGATTACCCATCCGGGCGATTCCTGGATGGTGGAAAAGCCTCTCCTGGCCATGAAGCGTGCCACCTTCGTGTTCAAGGGCAAGGCCGCGCATGCCGCCGCGGCGCCGGAGATGGGAGTGAATGCGCTTGATGCGGCGATCCAGACCTTTAACGGGATCAACGCCATGCGCCAGCATCTGCGCCAGGATGTGCGTATCCACGGCATCATCAAGAAGGGGGGCGAGGTGGTCAATGTCGTGCCGGCGTTGGCCGAAGTCGAGTTCGCGGCGCGTGCCCTCGATACGCCGACCATGCAGGATGCGTATGCCAAGCTGCTCAAGACTGCCGAAGCCGCGGCGCTGGCCAGCGGAACGACGCTCGAGTACAAGCCGCCGCGCACCGCGCTGCTGGCGCCGGTCATGGTCCCCGAGTATCTGGATCTGGTGCGCGCGAGCATCCGCAAGGCCGGGGTTCCGGAGGCTGACATTGCCCGCGAGGGCCCGCCGCTTGGCTCTTCCGACCTGGGGAACGTCGGCCATGCGTACCCGACGGTGAACATCATGTTCAAGGTCGCCCCGAAGAGCGTGGCCCTGCATGAAGATGCGATGCTTAAATACACTGCGCCCGAGACCGGCTGGCCGGTGACCGTGCAGGCCGCCAAGGCCGTGGCCCTGTCCGCGCACGAGATGCTGAGCGATCCGGCCAAGGTGCGCCAGATCAAGGATACCTTCCAGAAAATGAAGGCCGCCGAAGGCAAATAATCGTCCTTCTTCTGCACGCGCCCCGGATGGCTGTCCGCCCTCCGGGGTATTTTTTTGTCATTCCTCCGGGGAATAAACCTTGGCTTTTGTGGTTGGCGGGGCGTTTTTTTGTGCCGGAAACGGGGTGTTATCCGGTTTTTTTGCGGCGCCTTCTGACTGAATTTTCCTTGAAAAATAAGCGATTCGGCAGGCTCGTTCCATCTCAGCACCAACATGTACCAATACAGCAATTGTGGTTATTGGGCGGGCGGAGAAAAATAGGCTCGGCGCTAAGGGGATTAAAAACCGAGAGGGCAAAAAAATAACCCCTGGCAAGAGGTATTGAGAAGTGTGAAGTTTGATTCCGCTCGTGCATTGGATCAGACCGCCAGACCGGCCTTCTTCCGACACGGGCTTTGTTTAACGATGAAGCATCGCGTAAGGGAACCGTACCATGGCCAATTTCGAAATCGTGGCGCGCGAGGATTTTTCCGACGTCACGTATCTCCTTGAAATTCACCACCCACAGATGGCCAAAGCGGCCAAGCCGGGGCAGTTTGTCATTGTCATGCTGCATGAGCATGGTGAGCGCATTCCGCTGACCATCGCCGATTACGATGTCGAGAAGGGCACCGTTACCCTGGTCATCCAGGCCGTGGGCAAGACCACGCGCGAGATGCAGGATGCGTGCAAGGTCGGTACCTCGCTGTATGCGCTGGTCGGCCCGATGGGCGTGCCGAGCGAGCTTGGCCACGCCAAGAAGGTGGTCTGCGTCGGTGGTGGCCTGGGCGTTGCCCCGGTCTATCCGCAGGCCCGCGCCTACAAGGAAGCCGGTGCCTATGTCATCGGCGTAGTCGGTTTCCGCAACAAGGACCTCGTGTTCTGGGACGAGAAGTTCCGCGCTTGCTGCGACGAATTCATCATCTGCACCGACGACGGCTCGGTCGGCATCCAGGGCCGTGTGACCGCCGGCCTCGAGCAGGCCATCGCCAAGCACCCGGACATCGGTGAAGTGATTGCCATCGGCCCGATGATCATGATGAAGGGCTGTGCCGAGGTGACCCGCCCGCACAAGATCAAGACCATGGTCAGCCTGAACCCGCTGATGGTCGACGGCACCGGCATGTGCGGTGGCTGCCGCGTGAAGATCGGCGACAAGGTCAAGTTCGCCTGCGTCGATGGGCCGGACTTCGATGGGCATGACGTCGATTTCGACGACATGATGAACCGCCTGCGCCGCTACACCAAGGAAGAGCGGATGGCGATGGACCACTTTGACAAGGAAAAGGGCTGCCGCCTGCAGAAGGCCGCCGATAAGGCCGTCAAGGCCAAATCCGCCAAGCCGGCCAAGTCCGCTAAAGGCGCTTGAGCCCCTGAGCCTTTGATTCCCAGCTATTCAACGAACCTCTCTTTGACGGCAGAACACCATGGCGAAGAAAAAAACCATCCGCACCATCCCGCAGGAACGTACGCCGATGCCCGAGCAGCCGGCGGCGGTACGAGCCAAGAACTTTGAAGAAGTCGCTTGCGGCTACCATCCGGACGACGCGCTGCGCGAGTCCGAGCGTTGCCTGATGTGTCCCGACCAGCCCTGCATCGCGGGGTGCCCGGTCGGTATCAACATTCCCGGCTTCATCCAGAAGATCAACGAAAAGGACTTCCGTTCGGCGTACGAAATCATCGCCGAAACCAGCCTGTTGCCAGCCATCTGCGGCCGCGTCTGCCCGCAGGAAAACCAGTGCGAAGGGCAATGCACGGTCGGCGAGTCGCTTGAAGCCGTGGCCATCGGCCGCCTCGAGCGCTTTGTCGGCGACATGGCGATCCGCGAAGGCTGGGCGACCGTGCCCTACATCCAGAAGACCGGCTACAAGGTCGGCATCGTCGGCTCCGGCCCGGCCGGCATCGCCTGCGCGGCCGACATGGCCAAGGCCGGCTGCGAAGTCACCGTGTATGAAGCCTTCCACCAGGCTGGCGGCGTGCTCAAATACGGCATTCCCGACTTCCGTCTGCCCAACCCGGTGATCGACGCCGAGATCGAGAAGCTGCGCCAGCTCGGGGTCAAGTTCGAGTGCAACACCTTGGTTGGCCGCCTGTTCACCATCGAGCAGATGATCAACGAGATGGGCTTTGACGCCGTTTTCGTCGGCGTCGGTGCCGGCTACCCGACCACGCTCGGCATCCCCGGCGATTCGCTCAACGGCGTGCTCTCGGCCAACGAACTCCTGACCCGCTGCAACCTGATGCGCGCGCGCGACTTCCCCAACTTCGACACGCCGCAGCCGATCGGCCGCCGCGTGGCCGTGGTCGGTGCCGGCAACACCGCGATGGACGCCACGCGCGTCTCCCTGCGCCTCGGCGCCGAGAAGGTGTTCTGCGTCTATCGCCGCTCGCACAAGGAAGCCCCGGCGCGTGCCGAGGAATTGCACCACGCCGAGGAAGAGGGCGTCGAATTCCACTGGCTGACCGCGCCGGTCGCCGTGCTCGGCGACGAAGCCGGCAACGTCCGCGCCATGCGCTGCGTGCGCATGGAACTCGGCGAGCCGGATGCCTCCGGCCGTCGCCGTCCGGTGCCCGTGCCCGGCAGCGAATTCGACTTCGAAGTCGACATGATCGTCTATGCCATCGGCACCAACGCCAACCCGATCATGGGCCAGACCTGCGGTCTGAAACTCAACAAATGGGGCTATATCGCCACCGACGACACCCTGGCCACCTCGATTGCCGGTGTTTTTGCCGGCGGTGACATCGTCACCGGCGCGGCCACGGTCATTGAGGCCATGGGTGCCGGGCGCCGCGCGGCAGCCAGCATGAAGGCCTACCTCGGCATCCGTGACGCGGCACGCCCCTACGTGAGTGGTGGCGATGCGCCGTTCGGCATCGCTGCCGAAGAGAAGAACTTCGTTCGGGTGCGCACCGCGTAAGGTCGGCGCCCGCTTCATTCATCGTGACTTTGGATAAACCGATATGAGTGCACAGAAAACCAGCAAGACCGCCGGCAAGGCGTCCGGCAAGGCGGCGGGCAAGTCGTCCGTGCCCGTCACGCCGCTCAAGGAGCACATCGTCGAGATCATCAGCGACTCCGGCGAAGGCGCACAGCGCTGCGGCCAGTCGCTCGGCTCGATCGCCGCGCGCATGGGCAACGGCATCTGGACCACCGAGATCATTCCCGCGGAAATCCGTCCGCCGGCCCGCAGCGTGGCCGGTGCCAGCGGTAACCGCATCCGCATCGGCGCCGAGTACATCACCAACGGCGGCGACCAGACCGACCTCGTGGTGGCCTTCAACGAGCAGGTGCTGCTCGGCCGGGTGCGCGCCCGCGAACTCAAGCCGAACTGCATCATCCTGCTTGAGAGCATGTGGCGCAAAAGCAGCGACGTGAACATCGCCATGGCCTACGCCGAGACCTACAAGCGTCTCGTCGAAGCCGGCTACACGGTGCGCGAGATTCCGATGGAGCAGGAGTGCCTGAAGCACACCCAGGACGCCAAGAAGGGCAAGAACATGTTCGCCCTCGGCATGCTCTGCTTCCTCTACAGCTTCGACCTGCAGGCCGCGCGCGAGCAGAT
>CAZHFS010000052.1:7543-12583 GCA_964531885.1 uncultured Propionivibrio sp. | reverse complement strand
CGGCAAGCGCTCGCCGGGATCTGCAGTTGGGTGGCCGAGTAAGGATGTAGCCCTGCCGTTCTTTGGTACGCCAATCTGACCGATATCCTCCGTCTGAAAGAGGGGTCGTTTTGATCATCAATGCTGGAGCAATGGTTGTCATGAACGATGATATAGGGAGAATCTGTTCAGTCACTCGCCAATGGACTGGAACTCTGCGGTGCCGCCAGCAGAATTGTATTAAGCAGATTGAGTTCATTTGATGCCGAAACGTATCGATCATCAAAAACCAGACTTAGCCTCGCCGGGTCTTGCTCTCCGACAATCGCGGCGTAAGGTATTCCGGCGTAGCGAGGTATGACGGGAAGAACATTCCGCGTTGAAGACAAACACCGGCCTAACGAATCACGCCATGCCTCTTCGTCATCCAATGAGGGGAGACGTCCATCCGGCCCAGGCTTCCAGAATCGAGCATAGTCTACTGGAACGACCAGCCACGTTGAAGGCGACTGCAATGCTTTGATGGTCGAGAATTCTCGAGTCGCTTCGTCCTTTTCGCGTGCCAACATGCGGTATAACTCTTCTGCTGACGCTCGCAGTTTCGGTGGCAGCCCATGATCTGAATGAATCCGCCAAAGTTCGCCGAACAACTTTTGAACTTGACTTCCGACATCGGTGAGCCAGCCCTCAATGCTGAAGCGCTCTTGCTTATCAAGATCTTTCCAGTGTTCTAACCAGAATGGGCCAACGCAATAGAGATGTTCCGGCAAAACACCTTCTGGATCTTCTTTGGGATCCAGCAGCAAGGGGGCGTTATCGGCGCTGGCTCGGACCGAAAAACTCTCGATGTCGCTTACTCGGACGGCACTACGCATTGTGCTCTGTCGGGACGTTGCATCAAGAGAGAACTTGGAGAATAGATGATGTGCGTATTTCTGAGCATTCGACACGAGGCCCCGACGCGCCGAATCCGAGACCGAGTCACGCAGAAATATGTCGCTCTCTTTCAAGAAATCGCGCACGTGCGTACTCATCAGCGAAAGCATTTCCTCAGATCCGATTCCTCCCACCGGCACGATTGCCAGATGTTGACGATCCAATCCAGCATCCCCAGTAATTCGGGTGTGGATGGTGGACCTGAGCAGAACCAGAAAAGTGAGTAAATCGCCGACCTGACGCAACCATTGCCTGGGCTCTGGCTCGATATCCTGCGGCAGGAAATCCTGCAACAGCATGACCAGATGCCGATCCTTCCAATCACCGTCGATATGCACTTGGCCATCATCACCAGCATATTTTTGACCGCGACCTCGGTAAATCAGTTGAGCCACTTCCATCAGGGCGGCCTCAATTCCGAATCGGGGAATCAGCGCGATGATCCAATCGGTCTTGGGGAAAGAAACACCACGCGCTCCACTAGAGGTCATCAAGAAAACTTTGATAGTGTCTCGATGATTGTCTGCGATAAGCTCTTTCCGCCTGGTGGCTGTCACACTCGAATCCAGAATGGCAATCTGATTTCGTTGCAGAATTGCCGGGCGCTCGCATTCCCCCGTGAGATCTGCCTCTAGCGCGCGCAAAAACGCCTTGTCCTGCGCAAAAAAGATAACCTGGTCCGCTCCCGCCAGTAATGATCGCTCGATTTCACTCACCACATTATCAATCAGCGCTTCTCCTTGCTGCTCTGCGATCGCATGGCGAATGCTTTGCGCCCGACCATCAGGTAGCATCCCCGGCGAAACAACATTCAACCGTACTCGGTAGTCCACTGTGAGCTTATTTGCTGGGTAGCTATTGGTCATAACGTGCAACACTGGCCGAGTCACCCCTCCGATCTTGACCGGCATTGCTGACAAACGAAATGGCCGTTTGCCGGCGCTGGGTGCCACCAACACTTTATCCGGGGCTCGCTCGCCGCTATTGAGGTATCGGTCGAGCACCACCTCATTGCCCAATGACGCATCCGACACAACCAGAATCACACGAAATAGCGGCTCATCGTTAAATGGACGTACAAATTGCTCATCTAGCCAACGCGCAACCGAATCAACGAATCGGGCTCCTGCTGGATCGCCAGTCAACTCATCAACCATCACCACAATTGTCGGGATGCGGTCGGCAAATATCCGCCGTTCTTGAACGCCTGTGGTCGTTGTCACAGGATTTCGGAAAATATGTCCAAGGGCATTGAGTGTACTTTTGCCAGAAGCAACCTCTCTGTAACCCTGAATGGCAGCGGTCAGCACGATCTGTTTTACGGCAGAGTTTGCTTCCAGCAGAGAACGACTAGTTCTCGCGAGCACCTGCAACACCCCAGGAAGCGCTTTGTCCGTGATGCGATCCTGCCTTTCCGTTTCCGAATGCTTGGTAGAGCGAGATCCCGTGTGGATTAGCTCAAGCGCCTCCTTTTGGCTCGGCGACAAGATAAGGGTGCTGGTATCCGGATGCGCAAGTTCCGCCACACCTTCTGCGACTACCGCACTATCGACTTTCCGCGCTGTTCCCACCCCATTCTTGACCTGCTCATCGTGCCAGGCTTTGGCTGCACCGATGAGTTTTGCATTGGTTGTAACGGTGAGAATACCGGTCGGCTTTTTGGTATCGCGGTCAGTCGAGAGATTTCCGGTAACGTCGTCGTTGATGATGACCCGGGGGCTCACATAGAGAAACAGGAATCCACCTGCCGCCTCGCGGAGATAGCGAACAACTGCCGTGGTCTTGCCGATCCCTGGGTTGCCTTCCAGGCCGAGTATGGTTAATTTCCCTGGAATGGACGCCCGCATGCCCGCAACAATGGCCGAGGCGTGCAGATCGCGTAATGGAACGTGCTCACCGGGAGCAATTCGTTCCTTCAGGGCTGACGTAACCGCTGCCCTCGATTCCTGCTGGAAGAACGATGTGAGATCGTTGTCCGAATCAATCTGAGCCAGAGCTTCATCCCAAGGCAGTCTTTGCATGGGGTTTGTAAAGCCTTCAACGTTTTCGCTGAAATCGAATTCAACGCTCTGTCCTGGCTCCGGCATCTGCTTCAGTTCGGCAAATTGTTTGTTGATCGCCTTCGGAAGGGCTTTACGTATCTGATCAAAAGCGAATCGGATGTGGTCTTCCAGTTCATCTTCGGCGTAATCCGGGATTTTGTCCGTTTCGCGATAGGCCCGCCCCAACGACTCCAGCAGTAAGGTTCGAGGGTCTGACATTTCCTTTATGAAGAATCTGGCGGCCAAACTCTCAAAGCCATTTTGCGTTATCGACAGCGCCCTTGTATTGAACGGTCGCTCGGCTAAGCCTTGGCTATCAAGCCAACGCATGCTGGTGTGAACGTAGGAGGCGGCCTGGCAAAGCTTGTAGAGAGGTTTGTCCCTACTAGTGAAGGCAGGCAAGTGATCTTTGATATGGGGTGACAGGGCAAATCCTTCACCCGAAATTTCGGCACACACGCGTGAAAATACGCTTCGCGAGTCTACGAACCATGCGTAACGTCTCAATTCATCGAGGTGTGCTGTCTGTTTGGTGTAGTCGGCGCTGTCCGGGAAACCATTCAAGGAGAATTCCAGGCAGAGAAACTCATGATCCAGCTTCGCGTAACGCGGTTCGAGCCATAACAGAAAATCGGCGCGCGCAGGGAACCCCTTGTTGGCCAACGCCTGATCTGGATTGCCCGTTAGTCCAAACGTTTTCCAAAACTGTCGAAGGGATTCTTCCGTCTCAAACGCGAAATCGCCATGTACACGCGGAAGCTGCAACGGGCACCAAATAGCACGAACGGTGTAGTCCTCTGGGTCCTGTTTGAAATTGCGCAGATATTCGCGCATTGCGGTCTGCCCCAGCCCCATGCCCAACTGGAACAGGTGCCGAACTGTTTCTCTCGAGCGAGACTTAAGGTTTGGATCGACCTCCTGAAGCTCTCGCGCCATGGCTCCATAGACGTCGGCAGTACCCAGATTCATCCACGCATCGAGATCCAGCTTTTCCGGTTTCTTAACATTGCTGGCCAACAGAGAGACTAGTACTCCCCGTTTTACGGCGATCTCGAACGCTTGGCCCCAAAGGGAAAATTGTTGAAGCTTGTCCAACATCACCCTCTCCCACGATGCAGGGCGCCAGTCACGTGAGAGAGCAAAGCCGGCAGAGACAGCAAGACATCGCCTTTTCGCCGACTAGGCGGTGATACCTGGATTTCTCCTGCGGCACCCGTGGTCGTCGGCTGCACCCAGCTAAAAGGATCAAGAACGGGCTTAAAGAGCCCCCCTTCGGGTTGCTTTTCGGCTTCTAGAAAGTGAAGTCCGCGAAGGACAGTGAGCAAGCACTCACGGACTCCGGAAGTGCTCATGATGTTGGATCGTACACGTTCCCGCCACTCGGCATTCCGTACTTGGTAATCAGTGTCGAGGAAATAAGTACAGAACCCAGACTGTGGTCGAGCAGCGTCATCATTGCCAACGACGGCCAACGTTCCAAACGTAAAAGCCGGGATGAGCTGCTTAACAACGCCCTCTCCCTGCATGATGGCGAATTCGTTGTGATCAGACAGGCGAATAGCCTCAAATGCCGATTCGGCGCGAGCACGGGAGCGAAGGCGGGTGGCGGGAAATACATCTCGCCGTAACATATAGAGGCTTACTTCCGGAAAGTTAGTAGCAACCTCGTCAAGGAACGTGGTTTGCGTGTGTGGTGAGTGACGCTGCGCCGATCGGTTGATTCGGCGATTCCCATAGTGGTTGGAAATCAGGACAACGTGTTCGTACCCCATTTCATGTAGCCGAGACACCTCTTCGACGATCAGTTGAGGACTCCGAAATGCGTCTCGACTATCGACAACATGCGACTGCATTCTCTCGAAACATAGCCGGTACCCTGGAAACGGCGAATCGACAGCCTCGGCCAAGTATGTCTTGGCTCTAAACACAAATCCGTCGGCATCCTTGATGTCAGGATGATCGTCACAGGGTCGCGTGGCATAAACCACGACGGCAATTTTATCGACAAGTGGTTTACTCCGAGTACCTAAAACCAGAGGAAATGCGCTGGACAACGCAAAGGCAGCACCTCGGTCTTTGTAAA
>CAZHFS010000052.1:0-7443 GCA_964531885.1 uncultured Propionivibrio sp. | reverse complement strand
AAAACCAGAGGAAATGCGCTGGACAACGCAAAGGCAGCACCTCGGTCTTTGTAAATGCGATTACCTGTCGTCACCAAGCCTTGCATTCGGACCGGGACTTCGCGCATCAGCGCCGACTCGATGGCCTGCGCGGCAGCATAAACTAGCGGATCCCCCTCCGATCCGGCCGCCTCCTTTCCTTGCGTCTGGAAACGCAACATGATGGTAGCCACCTGCTGCTCTCGCTCTCTGGATAAGCGTTCGGCCAGAACCTGCAGCACGATGTATACGAGGACGGTCATCGCCGAAATCGTAGCCGCACGATACTGTCGGCGATCCTCTTCCAGTCCCCTTGCATTGTCACGCTGCTTGAGGAGCTCGGGTTCATACCAGATATCAACGCCACCGCCCATAAGCCAGTGGGGCTCGATGTCACTTCTAGGTCGAGCGCGGTGTTTTTCTTCTGATTGATCGACACGAATTGGGCGCCAAGTAATGTTCAATAGCTCCTTGGGGATTTCACGTGCGGTTTGAATCGTCGTGGACTCATCATCCAAGCCAGTCAATGTCCGTTCGTGCAAAACCGTTCTGACGCGCACCGAAAACAGCGGTTCGATGACATCATTGGGTCTCTTGGCCACCTTGATGTGGTTAAACCATTCAACACTTTCTGCTTGGCCTTCACTGGGCTTAATGAGTGGATCTCTAACCTTGCCACGAGAACGCTCGATGGCTGCCCAGTCCACCACCCCTTGCTGGACGACCAGGTAGAGGTCGTCGACGGACCGCTGTGCATGAGCGAGGATATTTCGAGATTTGTTCCGAAGCAGATCCACGAGTGTCCGGCTGAGCCCCTTGACACTCGCAGTCCATGACGACAAATCCGTGAGCAATTGCAACATGCCAACCTTACCCAACGTTTTGAGGCGTACAGCAAGTGCCTCCGCTTCTGCCTGGATATTGTTCGTTGCGATGTTCGGATTTAGCACCAACCAGAGAAAAGCAGTTTCGATGATGCTGCGACGTACCCGGTAGTGATTTTGCCGAGTGTCGCCATCATCACTTCCTAATACCTGCGCGAGTCGCTCAAGGCGCGAATCAAAAGCATGCTTTGATTCATTCCTTGGATCTTTACCGTTAACCCGAAAGCGGTAGCTCACCTCTCGAACTACGGAAACGCCCCGCGACGCTGGATCTATTCTGCGCGACTCAAAAAGCTGAGTGTTCCATTCAGCCCACACAGGCAAGCAGTTATAGAACATTGCCTTGACGAGTTCGGTTGAAGCCGAAAAATCGGCCGCCAAACCATAGTCACGCGACAGATCCAACTGCCAGGAGTGCTGTGTTTCTGGAGATCCGTAGAGGCCAAATAGTGCCAGCACGCGCTGGACGTAGTCCTCGAACGTCTGCTCAGCGGAGTCTTTTGATTTGTTTGCCTGCGTAGCCAAGCCTTGCATGATGGCAAAACTGACGGCAAGTCGGACGCGTGCCAAAGCTTCGTCCTCAAGAAAATTGAGGAAACGCGTAACTTGGCTATCGGCTTTGTCAAAGTCCTGGCGCAAGGTTTCTGTGAGTTTGTCGCGCTGAATGTCGTCGAATTCATCATCGCGCAGGGCTTGTGTGTCGGCCATGCTGGTAGACATCCTCTCCAACCAGTCTTCTGCCTGAATTTCTTCGGCGGCGGAAAACACTCTGGCGACATCTCTGTCACGTTGGGATGCTGGCCGGTCTGCCTTGGCAAACTCAATAGATACCATTTGTGCCGGCATTTCCTTGAGAAAATCCTTCAGGCCAGTCTCATCCGCCAGCCGCTTCAACGCAGCTTCCGGATCGGCCACTAGAATCTTGTCCGCTGTTACCCCTAACAGATCAAGCTGATCGGCAATCTGCTGCTTGAGCTTGTTAACCCCGCGCGATATTCCGCCGATGTTGTCATCGAATACCTTTCCGCCCATCTTGGCAGTGAAGCTCTTGGGAGGACTAGCGACATCTCGAAGGAATCCGGACAAATCGGACTGTCGGAATTTTTCGCGGAATTCCTTGTGCGCCCACAAGCGCCGCAAAATACCGTAAGTGTTTAGCCCGAATCGGTTGGTACTGGCATCAAATGACAATACCGGCCACGACAAAAAAGCCCCGGGACGATCGACGTTAGGAGGAAAAACCTCTGCCAGAAGGGAGACAAGAGAGGCGAGGTCAGTTGACGGAATGCGGCCGCGCGCTTGCACGGACGCCCCGCCCTGTTGGGGCTGCTGCGTCATTTGGCATACTCCTTAGAGATTAACCCTTTCGGGCCACTTCGCCCTCGAGCACATGCCAAGCACAAGAGAACGGGATAATTGGCTTTATATAGGCATCATAATACCCCTAATCGGCGCGGGTATTTCCTTCAACACGGACAGTCTCTCGATGGTTTTCCTTCCTAGTGTTGCATTATTACCTTGATGTCCTCGTGCGTGGCGGCTGCCACTTACAGTGCTAGTGGCTCATATCGCGCATGGCTATTTCGGCATCCACAGATATCCCTGTAACCAAAGTCGCCCCTCGATGTCTTGCCCGACTTGTGGTGCCGTCTCGCCGGACCAGGCACGCTGCGTAATCACAATGTCGAGATCTGCGTCTTCGTCAGAAAAACGCATCACTGTTGCTCGCACTCGCCAGCCCTTCTGTCCCAACCAGTCCTCGAACTCCGCGACCGATTTCACCGGGGCATGAAAACTATAGTCATCGACATCCCATTCGTTAATCGGCAGGAACATCGCAGCCCCATCCAGCGTCATCGTGCATTCGGCTTCGTGAGGCTTTTCGCCTTCTTTCAGCCGCATGTTCATCCATGCGACTTCGTCGGGGTGGCGATTGACCTTCCATTCCCGTTTTTCCGCCGGCTTGGCGCTGTACGCCATGCCTGAGAAAATGAAGTCATAGTCCTTTCCCGCCTCGTACCAGCCACGGTTAATCAAGAATTGGGTGTCAAAGAATGTCACCTCGCATTCGCCCCAGCTGGCGGTGATCTGCGCCTCCAACCCGCCCTCCCAGACGCTGACCTGCCGTAAAGTTAGGCTGTGTTGGCTACCAGTTGCGAAGAACGGAAAGAGGCTGACAATCATGCTTGCCTCTTTTTCAGCTTTGAGGATTAACGCTAAACCTTGAACACGAAGAGGCCAGACCAGTTCGAATCCCTTCGCCCACTCCTCCGGCAATGGTCTAGCCGACTCTCGATCAACCCCATACCCCGTTTGTAACATTGCCTGTGGAACGATCTCCGGCAGGCGTTTCATCAGTTCCTTGGAATCTTCAACGAATGGCTCCCAATGCGAACCCAAGTAATGCTGTGCGTCATCGCCTTCCACATTGAACGTCGATGTTGGCCACGGCAATGGCTCGCTGGTCGCGGGAGGGGCAGGCGGGGGGCTCGGCACATCCTTTTCCAATGTTTCACGCCGAATCAATGCCTCGCCGCTGCCATCGAAATTGATGCCAAGGTAATCCGCGCCCACAAATGTGACCGACCCGGAACCATGTGCGCCATGCGTGATACGACTACCAATCACCAAGCTTTGGGTATCCATGTTCCGCTCCTTATCACGTACGCTTCCTTTTCCATTGGCCATATTGATTGCTCGCGAGACCTGCTTCTTGAGGGGTTATCTGCTCTCGATGCTGCTTTCCCACTGGGCTCTCTAACCATGCTCGCGCCGCTTCTGGATTGCGATGAGCCCACTCGTCGAACACGCGCCCACGCAAAAGAGCATCTCCAGATGTCCAAGAAAGAGCAGGTAGTGGTTGTGCTGCCGATACGGCGACCTCGGCGTCGTAGTCCGTGTCGAGAATCTGTAGCGGTGTGCCGAAGGGGTTATTCAGCGCAGTGCGCGTTTCGGGAAACAGCAAACCAATCAATCGGTCATACACCGTGTCACGGACATAGGTCGTGTCCCCGCTTTCAATACTGCTCTTAACTCCAGCACGCCACTGAGCAACCTTTTCCGCCTGCTCGTTCGTGAGAATCGGCTGATAGGTCCGGATGGCAATCAGGTACAAGGTGTGCCATTTCAATGCTGATACGCCACGGTCGCAGCGGATTGCATTGATGACAGCCCACGCATTGTCGAACTTGTATTCGATGCCAGTGCCACAACGGATTGACAGAATCCTGGCGATGATGGTGCGCAATGGGTTTTGATCCATACTCGATGCACCGGCATATCCGTACACCCCGAGTGCGTGGATCGCTTCCTCCACAACGCTATGCGGACGTTGCCAAGCATCCGATTCTGGCGCTGATTGGCCCGCTGCCAGTTGGGCATCCCAGCGCTGGCGAAAAGCTTCGAGGAGGCGTTGTGCCCATTCACGCGCGGGCACGTCCAGAGTTTCCCTGCGCTTACGCATCAACACGTCCGCAGCTTCGGCCTCGCGCTTCATGGTGGCCTGCAGATGCTGCTCTTCCTCGATAAGCGTTGGGTGGTAAAGCCAACGTTTGCCAGCCACCTCGTTAACCACCAAGCTCGTAAACTCCTCACGCGTTACCACGCCGCCCATTCTGCCGATATCGATCTCAAGCACAGGAAAACCGAACGACGATAGGCGTTCGATCCGCTCGTTACCGATTGGATTTGTCACCGTGACCTCGATTAGCATGGAATGCGTCCAGCCGTCGTCATCCACCCACGACGCCACAACATCCGGCACCGAACAACCGAGATGCACCTCCAGTTCAACAGATTTGAGGGAAATCTCGACATTCGGCGTCGACCAAGTTCTCCTATCAATGAAACCGTTCGATCTTTGCCATCGCGCCTCGACGAACAGTCCTGGCAGGAGAATCCGCTTTTCCCGTTCCAGAATGGCTTTCACCTCTCGGTGAAGCAGTGTCTCTCGTCGCTCGCTGGGAGTCTGCTCCTCGTCGGCATCTCCGTTGTCAAGCCAATCGAGGGCGGAGACAGCGTTCTGTCGCGCCAGAGCCTCAGCTTGGCGATCAAGCTCACCATCAGCCCAGTGCTGTGTCCAGCAGGCATTTGTCCAAGCCAGTTCCAGCCGCTGAAAAATCTCTTCCGGCGACATCTTTGCAATCGCCGGATCGTCCACCTCGAGCTCAATTCTGGCCAATAACGAGTCTTCCCCGTCAATCCGGGATACCTGCCCCCGCCCAATCAACAGGACAAGCAGTCGGCGGCCATCATCGAGGGTCAAAACAGCCCGTGTTTCGTCCTGAAATTTGCATTCATTAATTCCAACCGGCTCCGCCGGTCGGTCAACCCAGGCGTCGAAATAGCGCCCACTCAAACCTTCAACATTTTTCGATCGGCGGCGACGTGGCAAAACAATGCGATCCTGCTTGCCAAACACTTCTTCTAGTGCCTTGCGGGCGGCCACGATCACACAGTGCTCGCGCACCGCTCCCTCAGGGTGGCGAAAATGCGGCCGCTTCAGGAAAGTGGCCTTCGCCGCATTGACCGCCACAAGGGGCAGATCGCAGCTTGGGCATTTGCAGTTCGATTTGTTGCCACGGTGTGCGGCGTCAAGCTGCAGAATGTAGCGTGGCTCGCCAGTATCCTGATCGACAGCCCATGCCATGACCAGATCATCTGACGACAAACGTCGTTCGCCCGAAGGCACCGTGACCACTTCCGTGGTTTGTTGAAGGCTCACGGTGGATCAAGCCTAAGTAATAGCGCAAAAATGAAACTGACGATCATTGCCACTCTTCCATATTGATGGGAGTAGGCTACCGACGAAGTGGCTCAAATACTGCGCCACATATCAGACCACGAAAACTAACTCGGCAACGCATAGGAGACTTTCGTCCCCACAGTAACGATCACGCCTCTTTTTTCCAGGGAGGCCATCAGGTCTACAAGTTCCTGCTCGGAGATCTGTTTCTGGAAAATGGAATTGATGGTGCTGCTGAGCGTTTTCACCGTCCTTGGCTTCGCAGCGCCTCGACGTTGCAGATCGGCAATCACGACTTCCAATCGCTCACCGGGAGTTTTCGAGTGAGCCGCTTTCACAATTGGAATCTCGGTAACGTCCTTAGACCGGCAGGCCAGTATCTTTCGAGCTTTTAGGTGCTGAATCAGGGGATCAAACCCGGTATCCTTCGACACAATGTGGAAATAAGCCTCTGGCTCCTGTGCCGCCAACTGTCCAATGTAGAAGGCAATGTGGAAGTCCAGCGCATTGGAGCCGTTGCCGCTGATTCGGACGTATTCCGCACGGGTACCCATTTGCTGTAATGCCGAAGCCACTTCGAAGCTGACCTTGGTTTGATTCGCGCCTACAAAAACAATGACCTTGAAATGTTCCTCGTTTAGCACGGCCATCGCCTCGGGTTGAACATTTTCGTAATCGATCAAGACATAGTTGGTTTTCACTGCCTCTCCCACTCAAAAGCAAACATTGTTGTGCTCGGGTCAGTCGATCAGGTGATACCCGTGGTAGGTTACCGCAAGCGCAGCGACCTCTTCTGCAGCCTTGCGACGGAGCGATGGCGGTGCCTCAACCTCTACATGCCGCCCGTGGCGCAAAATATCCATCAGCAGTTCTCGTTCATCGGCATAAGGCACCTTCAACCGATAGCTTCCGTCCGGCAACATTTCGGACTGCTGCTCACCATGCCAGCGCTCTGACTGGACCCAGCGCGCTCGCTCGGGCGAGAAACGGAGTACCGCCCATTCCTTTGCGTGGCCGCCGAAGATTCCGTAGGCCGAGCTGAAATGACTGTCCAATTTAGACGAGGCCACATCCCGCGCCTTCTCTCGTAGCACTTTCACGCGTTGAATCGTATCCACGGAGAAGCTGCGCAAACCATCTCGCAGATGGCACCAAGCATCCAGATACCAGTTGTCGCGGTAATGAACGAGCCTTTGTGGGGAAACGATGCGTGTATTGGTCTCATCGCGCTCCCGATTCCAAGCGTCAATTTCGATACGCTTGCGTTCCAAGAGTCCAATGGTGATGTCCGCGAAAAACCGTAACTCGACCGGGCGTTTTGCCATCGATAGCAAACGCACGCGTTGAGTAATTTCCGTCGCCGGATGCCCCGAAGCCTCGAGTAGTGCCGCCAGGCGTGCCTGCAACGGGGCCACATGGGTCGCCAGAATGCCTGGCTCAATATCGTTCAATAGTTTTTGGGCGGCCAGCAGGGCGTACAATTCTCCGGCGGAGAACCAGAGACCGGGCAGTTCGTAGGCGGGGCCTGTGGTCTTGGCGCTTTCGAAGTGGTACCCCCCAACGTCCCGGTTCCAGACAATCGGGGCATGGAGACGGTCCCGCATGTATTCAATGTCCCGCTTGAAGGTGGCGCGGGAAACGTCCAGCTCGTCCAGAAATACCTCGATCGGCACTACCCGCCGCTCGTGAAGCATCTGGTCGATCTTGTAGAAACGTTCGGTACGGTTCATGGCATTTCTCGCGATAGTCATGGCTCAGTTTTTGAGCCACAATAGCGGCATTATTCCACGTGGAATC
>CAZHFS010000051.1:0-12714 GCA_964531885.1 uncultured Propionivibrio sp. | reverse complement strand
CCATTTCGCAGGAACATTCCCCACTGGTTTTGCTTTCTTTGCTGATAAGTCGATAGTCTCTCCGTTCGAGTACAGACCACCGTGTTTCACGGTTTCACCGCCTCGACTCACAATCTCACGAAATGTCTTGTCCGCCAGAAGGTGCCGAGTCGCCTGCGAAAAAGCCCGCAAGACAACCTCGTTATCCCCGCCAGAAACCGCTTTATCAAGCTTGCCGTAGCCCTCAACTTTGACTGTGTGAACAACCGACCGATCGAGTTTTGAGTAAATCTGCCACTCAACCTTAATTGACGCTTCACCCTTCCATGCAAGCCCAGAAAAACCACCGATCGCACACAGATTGGATTTGAGTTCGGTCACTAGGGCCGCAACCAATATTTCCGACTGCCAAGTGGAAGGATCTTCAAAAAGCAGATTTCCCCCGCCGACCGTCTTGAATGAATACTTCTCCAATTCACTTCGGAAGGAATCAACGAATTCTTCGTTCCGGATTTCGAGCCGCCCACCTTGCCACGTTAAATTACCAGCTGGGGCACATATCGCACCACTCTCTAACGCCCCGAGATGCTCACCACGTTTGAGCTTAATCACTACACGGTGAAGCTGAATCGGCTTGGAGTTCTCACTCGCTTTAAGGGTCTGAACAGGGCGATCCTGCACCTTTCTAATCACCGCTGGTGTACTTTGAACGCAACCGGTAAGGATCACCGCACATACGAACGGCATCAGCCATCCGAGGGGCATTTGCACACTCACACTAACTCCCTTTATTATCGAAACAACCGTTTTCATTATCGCGAAAGAATACCATCTATCGCACCAACACAGCCGAACTACAAAACGCCACGAAAGCTGCGTATCGGATCATTAACGTCTTTTTACAACATGCCAACTTTGGAAATTACATTTGAATACCAACTCTCTGGCGTACCATTGCCTTGTTAAACTCAGCCCCGCGCTTGCGCGGCAGACGGCCAGTCGGGCGCCTCGACCGTGCATCGCCACGATAACGACATTTCCACGAGGCCATCATGACGATCACCCAGGACATCACAACGCTGGTCGGCAACACCCCGCTCTTTGAACTCAAACGGCTGTTCGGGCACACCGGTGTGCGCGTGCTGGCCAAGCTGGAAATGTTCAATATCATGTCGGTCAAGGATCGCGCGGTGATGAGCATGGTCACCGGCGCCATCGCCGAGGGCAAGATCAAGCCGGGCACCGAGGTCGTCGAGGCGAGCAGCGGCAACACCGCCATTGCCCTCGCCCTGCTCGCTTCGCGTTACGGCTTCACGCTGCGCGCCTACATGAGCGAGTCGACCGGCGTCGAGCGGCGGCAGATCCTCTGCGCCTACGGCGCCAAGGTCATCCTCACACCAGCCGCCGAACATACGCGCGGAGCGCGCGACCGTGCCATCCGTTATTGCGAGCAGCACCCGAATACCACCTTCTTCCTCAACCAGCACGGCAACCCGAACAATGGCCGTGCCCACATCACCACCACCGGCCCGGAGATCTGGGCAGCGACGGAGGGAAATCTGAACGCCATGCTCATCGGTCTGGGCACCGGCGGCACCTTCGAGGGCCTGTCGACCTACCTCAAGGGGCAGAAGCCATCGATCCGCATCGTCGGCTTCGAGCCGGCAACGAGCCCGGTCTACGCCGGCGGCAAACAGGGCGAACACCACCTGATCGGCATCGGGCCGGGCTTCGTGACCGAGAACTTCCAGCGGGCGCGCGCCAACATGGACGAGATCCTGCATATCGAGGACGACGCGGCCTACGCCATGGTGCGCCGCATCGCCCGCGAGGAAGGCTTGCTCGTCGGCCCGACGTCGGGCGCCGCCGCCGTCGCCGCAGAAAAGCTGATCGCCCGCGACGGCCTGCGCGGGCAAACCATCGGCCTCATCTTCTACGACACCGGCGAGCGCTATCTCAACGTCAAAGGGTTGTTCCCGGCCGATACGGTCGAGTTCGAGTCCTGAGCGCACAAGCGCCGGTTAAAAAAAGCCGCCCCTGGGGCCGACCGGTTTCTATCCGGGCGGCCCCTTTTCATGTCACATAGCAAACAGCGTTCCAAATCAGCGCGCTGAAGACAGAGCGTTACAGTACCGGCACACGCAGGCCACAGACGCCCCTTCGCCTGACTGACTACAATCCTTCAAAAGCTCGAGCAAGCTGCTTTTTAATGCAGCTAAAGTCAACTTCAAACCCGACATATATCGTCGCCAGGAGGACAGACGCTTCTTCACGCCCCCCGCAACGGCCACAACCACCGGCTCACCCCCCGTCCAGGCACCACGCCGAAACGTCAGAGGAGTATCCAGAACAATGAAGCCCAACCTGCAACCGTACGTCGGACGCATCGTCCGCCTCAAGAACGAAACATTCCAGGAGATCAAACGCAGGGCCCATGCCCATGGCCTCGCGCTGGAAAACGCCTTCCTCGTCGCAGAAGTCCGGCAGAAACTGCGGCAACTCGTCTGCTATGGCAACCGCTATCGCGTGGTCGTGCATTTCGCCGACGTCGCGCTGGTCTGACGCGTCATCCGGTCATGCGCGTGTAAAGCGCACCGCCAGCCGCCAGCGCCCATCGGCCGGCACGTTTGCCGTGGCGAGCAGTTGGCGCGTATCGGGATTGGGCGCATCGTAATCCTGGCGCGGTTCACTGATATCGCGGACGGAAAGCGTTATCGGGGCGCCGGAAAAATGTACCGTAAGTTGCTTCCCGCCCAAAGACAAAAACGCCGTTCTCCCCGCAAACCGCACGGCGGCCTGGGTCGTCATCGCCCAGCGGATGGTTCGCCCCGGCGCAGCCTCCACGTCATCCACGAGGATCACCGCATCGTCGGCAAAATGTGCAGTGCGCACCGCCGCGACGCCAAGCACAGGGGTCAGGTCGATGCGCGCGCTGCGCACATCCGGCATCGTCAGGGTAGCCATGCCGGTGCTGCTGTGTGGCTGCCCATCCAAAGTCAGCGTGTTGTGCGCGTCGCTGCCCAGGCGGAAAACCTGCCAGCGCGGTGACCCGGGCTTCATGTTCCAGAGATCGATGCCGCGCCGCTCCAGGCTGTTGTAGTCCTGCATGCCGAGATCCGTGGCCCAGCGCACGCCAACCCAGTCGAGCACGAAACTGCCGGCGTCCATATGGCCGTGATTTGCGCTCGCCCCACCGGCCTTGATGGCGAACCACAAGGCGTCCTGGTCGCCCCAGGCGGTGCGCCAGATGGCCAGTGGCTGCACGCCCTGCCCTGCGTAATGTCGCGCTGGCTGGCTATCGCCTTCCCGCGCCGGCCACCACAGGGCGCTGAGCGGGGCAAAGCGTTCGGTCAGCCCGGTGTTGCGACGGATCAGCTCGCGCTGGGCGGCAAGAAGCGCTGGCTGGCGGCGTTCTCGGGCGAGATAAACGAGCGCCGAGGGCAAGCCGCCTGCCTCGCTGCCATCGGCAAAATTGAAATACTTGCCTGAGGGGCCAATGCTCTGAGCATAGAATTCAGCGCTGGCCAGCAAGCCAGGCGCAGCGGTCAATCCCCAGTCCGTGCCAAGCGCACTGCGTAGCGCGGCAATGAGCAGAACTTGATAGTTCGTGCCAAACACCCAGTAGCTTGGCCCTTCGGGATAGACCCCGTCGGGCCGGTACGCCGCCAGGGCGATCGTCGCATCGCGCCGAGCGGCAGCAAGCAGGTCAGCCGCGAGATCCGGCTCGTCGTCGGCAACCGCCAGCGCCCCGAGCACCATGCCGCCAATGCATACCTGCCCCCAGTTGTGCGTCGATTTGAAGGTCTTGTGGCCGTGCCTGGCCTGGGCAATGCCTTTGTCGACGATGGCCCGGCGAACCGCCGTCCGGACATCGGGCGTGAGGTCGGCATGGAGCCAGTCGTAGGCTATGGCCAGGCCCGTGGTCATCTCGGCCACGTCAAGGAAATGCGCGGGGTTCCAGTCCGAAAAAGTAGCCACCGCAAGCATTTCGCGCTGGACGCGATCCAGGTAAACGCGCTCCCCGGTCAGGCGCCAGGCAAACGACCAGAAAACGCTGCGGCGCAGGAATTCGCGCGAGACATTAAGGAGTCGGCGCCCTTCGAGGCGGCGCTCGACCGGTGCTTTGCCAAGATCGCTCTTGGCCCGCGAGAGGATGGCCGCGACAAAGCGCGCAAGATCGGGGTCTCGCCGCTGCCGAGCAGCGAGCGACTGCCACTCGGCCTCGGTCACCAGCAGGCGCGGATGCGGCGCAAGGCCGGAGTCGCCAGAACCGTCCAGACCTTTTTCCTGTTGGCGGCGCGGCCCGGCACAGGCCGCCAGCAAGGGTGCAAGCGCCGCACAGGCAGCGACGAACCGCCGGCGCCCGAAGCCTTCCAGGCTTGGCGAAGCGGCCGAGGACGCGGCGGGCGCCGGGGTATCAGGCATGGTCGCCTTCGTCACTGGCGGCCTCACCCGGCTCATCGGGCAGGGCGTCGAGCACAGCGACCAGATCAGGCAGCGGCAAGCGTAGCAGCACCTGCAGACCGGCACGGATCAGCTGATTTTTCTTGGCCGGAATGTCGTTATCCTCGAGCAGACGGCGCAGCTCCATGAACTGGGCATACTCGGCGCCCGGCAGGCTGTAACGGCCGCTGACCATGCCCTCATCGGCCAAAGCCTGGAGCGCCTTGAGCACCCGCTTGAGTTCCTGCTTGCGCGCTTTCTTGCGTTCGATTTCAAGGGGCATCGGAAACGCCTTGCTCAGCCGCTTGCGTCGATTCTTTGCCTTGCCCCCGCTTTCGGGACTGGCGGGAATCAGTTTGGCCGCCTGCCGTGCCGATTTCTTGGGCGCCGCCACGTTATCCGGAGCCTGCTTCTTGTCCGCAACAGGCGGCTTCTGCGCGGGCTTTGCTTTCGCGACAGCGGGTGGCGGCGCACTGGCGCGGCGCTTTGTGGTGGCTGGTGCGGCAAGCGACGATTGCTTGGCCTTCGGTGCCGCTCGCGCCGGTGCCACGCCTGCTTTTTTCTCGGCGGCTCGGGCCGTCGCAGGGCGGCGTGGCGCCGCGGTCGGACTTCGCGTGCTGGGTTTGCTCGTTCGGGTCGTCATGCTCAAGCTCCTTCGGGTTTGATCATTCGTTCCGCCAGGCCGGATTACCCCGGCATCAGACTTCGTCCTGCACTTTGCCGGCATGGGGTCCTCGCCCCTGCTCGTAAGCCTCAACGGCTTTTTTTACGGAGACATAAAAGTGTTCGCTGCCAAGCGTGCTGGACAGGCCGACTTTGCGCAATTGCTCACGGAAGGGGCGCGGTGCGTCGGCCAGCTTGATCTGCACGCCGTGTTCCTGCAGTTCCCGATGCAGGGTGGCAAAACGTTGTGCCGCCGTGACATCGACATCGGAAATGGCCTGCGCGTCGATCACCAGCCATTCAAGCTCCGGGCCAGCCTGATCGACGATCTCGCGGATACGGGCCACGACATAGCGTGCATTGGCAAAGATGAGCGGCGCATACAGGCGGTAGACGATAAGCCCCCGCACCGTCTCGCCTTCTTCCGGATCAAGGCAGTCATGGAACTTCCCGTCGCTTGGCAAACGGCGCAGGATGGCATCGCGCGGGCGGGAAATTTCGTAGAGGACATCGATCAGCGAAAGGAGCAAGCCGGCCAGAATTCCCGGCACCATGCCAGCCATCAAAATCACCGCCGTGACCCCGACTGCAATGCTGAATTCGTTGCGGTCGATGCGCCGCAGGGTGCGCAACGACGCGACCTCGAGCATGCCAAAGGCGGTGTAAACGAGGATCGCGCCGAGCGCCACCTTGGGCAGCAAGGCGATCAGCGGCGTGAGGAAGAGCAGGAAAGCCAGCAAGCCAGCCGCAGCGATGAGTTGCGCGACCTGTGTCCGGCCGCCGCTGGCATCGACCACCGACGTTCTCGACTGGCTGGCCGATACCGGAAAGCCCTGCCAGAAGGCGGCGCAGACATTGGCCGCACCGAGCGCTTCCAACTCTCGATTGGCATCGACTTCGTAATTATTCTTCTCGGCAAAGGTCTGGGCCAGAAGCACTCCGTCGGAAAAGGCCAGAAAGGCAATGGCCACAGCGGCCGGAGCCAGCGCGGCGATATCGCTCCAGCGCGGCAGGGTAAAAGCCATGCCCGGGATACCGCTCGGCACCTCGCCCACCAGGGCGACGCCGAGCTCGCCGAGATCGAACGCGGAGCTTAAGCCCACCGCCAGCGCCGACACCGCCAGCGCACCGGGCAGCCGGGGCATGAACCGCCCCAGCACGGCAAGCACGATGATGAACAGCAGCCCCAGCCCGAGCGTCGGCAGATGCGTCTGTGGCAAATGGGTAAGGAGTGTGGTGAGCAAGGGAAAGAAGTCCTCGCCCTGGGTACGGATGCCGAAGAGCTTGCCGAGCTGGGTAGCCACCAGAACGAGCGATGCGCCATTAAGGTAGCCGATCAGGACCGGGCGCGAGAGCAGATCGGCAATCAACCCGAGACGGAGCCGGGCAGCGGCAAGCAGCACCACGCCGCTCATCAGGGCCAGCAGGGCGGCCAGGATCGCGATGCGAACGGGGTCTTCGCCGGCCAGCGGCAGGATGGCCGATCCCGCGAGCAGGCCGATGGCGGCATCGGGGCCGGCAATCACATGGCGCGAACTGGAAAACAGGGCGTAGCCGATGCAGGCGGCCAGGGCTGCATACAAACCGGCAATGGGCGGCAGGTGCATCAGCTCGGCATAGGCGATCACCGAGGGAATCATCACCACGCAGACCGCCATCCCGGCCAGGCTGTCCCGCCCCAGCCACTCCGGCCGGTAATCGCGCAGGATGGAAAGCAGCGGAATACGCCCGCGCACCGAGAGGCGCCGCAGCCTGGACCTCATGTGTTGGCTCCTTGCGACAAGCGCCGGGCAGTCAAGTCAGTGGGTGTATTCACCTGGGCAGAAGGCACGCGCATGACATACTGTCTAGCTTGGCACAGCCCGGGCCGCTCGGCAATTGCGGCATATACGGTGCGTGCGGCGTCTCAGCCCGGGCGAGGCAAACAGGACGAAATTCGCCCTTCCTGGGCAAGGCCGCCCAGCCAGGCATCGATCCGCTCGCCAAGCCGGCCGGCTGTCACCACCAGGGCATGCACGCCGCCGCGGGCATCGGGGCTTGCCGCTGCTTCCTCAAGCAGGACTGGCAGGCTCGACAGCGGGCGGCGTTTGGCATCGACCAGTGTGACATTGGCATTGAGAACGCCACGGCTGGCCTGCGGCGTACTGAACACCTGCACAAACTCTTCCACTTCGACACGCAGCAGGCAGTCGGACGCCAGCCCGGTTTCATTGAGCCCGAGTTGGCGGCGCAGATGACGCCCGATCATCACCGCCGGAGCCGCCGCCCAGCGACTGTTGGCATAGGCCCGCTGCAAGAGGGGATCGTCGTAATCGAGCCGGTAGTCGACCGGCAGGGCGTCGTACCACACCGGCATGCGCACCTCGATCCCCATTTGCCAGTTGCGGTGCCTCTCAGTACGGACGGGCATCGGCCCGAAATCGTAGATATCGACACTGCTGGTCGTGCGCGGAACAAGGCCGCTGCACGCGCCCAAGCCAAGAGACAAGGCCAGGAGAGCAACCAGGGCAGCGCGACGCTTGCACGGAGATGTCTTCAGTGGGGGCATCGGTTTACTTTCGCGAGGCATTGGGAGAGGCAAAACCGGCTTCGCCCGGCCCGGGCGGCACATCAGGACGGCCGAAAACCAGGCTTTGCGGCGATTCTTCAAGCATCTGCAGCACCCGTGAAAGCTGGCGGGCGCTGACCGCCAATTCGCGGGTCAGGTCATCTACCCGCGGCAGCAGGCCGCTCCCCTGCCCCACGGTCGGTTCACCCAGCGTGGCGTCGAGCTTGTCGCTCACGACCTGCAGGCGGGCAACCAACCCGCGCGCCTCGGCAAAAAACGGCCCGGCCTGCGCCGCGGTACGTTCCGCATTGGCCAGCGTTGTTTCAAGGCGCTGTACGTTTTCCGGCGTCAGCAGGCGACGCAGTTGTTCGGAAGATTCCCGCGCATGGGCGGTCGTCGATTCGAGATTGGCCAGCGTGGCACTGATGCGCCGCCGGTTTTCGCTGTCGAGCAGGGCATTCACGTTACCCATCAGCTCGCGTGCCTGGCGCAGGACTTCGCGGCCGTTGTCGGCCAGCCCCTGCATCAGTGACTCCTGCATCGGAATGCGCGGCAGGGCATCGCCCTCGCCTTGCAGCGGTTTGGGATCGCGCCCATCGTCATCGAGCAGGACATGCGCAATGCCGGTGACGCCCTGATAACCGAGTTGTGCCGTGGTCCCGAGGGTAATCGGGACGTCCTGACTGATGGAGATCCGGATCAGCGTCTGACGCACATCATTGCGGTCGAGACGGATTTCGGCCACCTTGCCGACCCGTATGCCACGATAGCGAACCTGGCCCTGCACGTTCAGGCCGCTGACCGTGCGCGTGGTCACCACCAAGTAATCGCGGGTGTTTTCGGTCCGATCGCCAAACCACCACAGCGCAAGCAGGGCAGCGATGCCAAGGAGCACGGTAAACAAACCGGCGATGAGGGCGTAAGAACGGTTTTCCATATCGGTAGTCTAGCGCCCCCGAAGGATGGCGGCGGGATGTTCGTAGCAGAAAAAATTGCGCACGAAAGGATGATCGACAGCCAGCACCTCGGCTGGCGTCCCATTTGCCACGATGCGCTGATCGGCCAGGACGACCACGCGCGTGGCCAGACCGGCCAGTGTTTCCAGGTCGTGGGTCACCATGAGTACGGTGAATCCGAGTTCGCGCTGCAACATGCGGATCAGTGTCACAAAATTGTTGGCCAGATCAGGATCAAGCCCGGCGGTGGGCTCATCGAGGACCAGAAGTTCGGGTTCAAGCGCCAGAGCCCGCGCCAGGGCAACGCGCTTGATCATGCCACCGGAGAGTTCGGCCGGCATCAAGGTCGCATGTTCCGGCGCAAGCTCGACGAGGGCGAGCTTCATGAACACCAGTTCGCGGATCAGCGCTTCATCAAGCACGCGCAGTTCGCGCAGGGGAAAAGCGATGTTGTCGAACACCGAGAAGGCTGAAAACAAGGCCCCTTGCTGGAAGAGCATGCCGAAGCGCCGCCGCACCGCCCGACGCACCGAAGCGTTGGCGCCAAGGATGGGCAGACCGAACAATTCGACCGAACCGGCGCTCGGTTCGAGCAAGCCGACAATCTCGCGCAGCAAGGTCGTCTTGCCGCTGCCCGAACCACCGACCAGGCCGACGATTTCACCGGCCGGCACATCGAGATCGATGCCGCAATGGACCACGGTCTGGGCAAACCGGGTATGCAGGCCGCGAATGCGGATCACCGGGGTGTCGTGGGAGTTCATGTCAGACACCGGGCATCCCGATATTTCGGGTCAAGATAGCAAACAGGGCATCAACGATGATGACCACGGTGATCGCGGTAACGACGGCCGAGGTGGTGCGGGCGGAAAGGCTCTCGGTGTTCGGTCGCACTTTGAGCCCGAAGTGGCAGGCGATCAGGGCGATCAAAAGGCCAAAGAAGAAGCCCTTGCCTAGTCCGATCCACACATTGGCCTCCGGCACGGCGCGCGGCAGCGCCTGGATGAAGAAACCGTAGTCGAGGCCCATTTCCAGGTTGGCGGCAATCATCCCACCGACGATGCCAGCAAACGCACACCACACCACGAGCAGCGGCATGGCCACGGCCAGCGCGGCCACCTTCGGGAGAACGAGACGCAAGGTACGCGACACGCCCATCGTCGCCAGGGCATCGATTTCCTCGGTCACGCGCATGACCCCGATCTGCGCCGTCATCGCCGAACCGGAACGCCCGGCCACCAGCACGGCAACGATCACCGGCCCGAGTTCGCGAATGATGCTGATGCCAAGCAAATTGACGATGTAGATGTCGGCCCCGAACGTCTTGAGTTGCAGCGACGACAGATAGGAGAGCACGATGCCGATCAGGAAGCCGACCAGGGCTGTCACCGGTAACGCCTGCGCGCCGCTCTTGTACAGCGTGGCCGAAAACTCGCGCCAAGGAATGTCGCGTGGATGGGCGCACAAGTAACCGATCTCGAGGACCAGATGGCCGATCAGGACGATGACTTCGCGCAGATTCCTGAACGCCGAGAGCATCAGCCTGCCGAGCACCAGAAGCGCGGCAAAACGTGGCTCCGGGCGCTGTGGTGTGGCGTGTTCAACCAGTCCGGCCACCCGTTCGAGCACCCCGCGGGGCAACGCCGGCACCGTGATCTGCGCCGGCCAACGTCGCCCCCATGCCCGCCAGAGCAGCATGGCACCGGCGCTATCGAGGCGGGTCACGCCGGACAGATCCCACCTCGCCCCACACGCCAACTGCGCCGAGAGGCGCGCTTCAAGCGCCTCCAGGCCGTCCGGCAACTCGCACAGCCCGGCCAGCGTCCAGTCGCCTTGCAGGATGGCTTGCGCTGGGGTAGCGGAAGTCGCCGAGTGCTCGATCAGAACACACATGGATTCGTCACTCATCCGGCGGCTCACCCAGCGTGCTGCTCGCCATCGCCCGACGACGAATGCGCAGCGTCATGCCAAGTCGCTGCCAGGTCTGGGCTTCTCCGGCCAGTGCTGCGGCCGACAGCGGATTTTCGCTCAACCAGCTCGCCGCCAGATCCAGGCCGAACCCACCGGGCATTTGCCGGAGCACGCCGGCCGGCATCGGGACATCATCGCGTGAGCGGTTGAAGAGCGCGGCCAGACGCAGACAGACCACCAGACGCCAGAGCGGATCGCTGTCTGAAGCCGTTGGCAATTTTTCGAGCTTGCCGCGCTGCTTGAGCACCAACTGCG
Source organism: uncultured Propionivibrio sp. (assembly GCA_964531885.1). Classification (GTDB taxonomy): domain Bacteria; phylum Pseudomonadota; class Gammaproteobacteria; order Burkholderiales; family Rhodocyclaceae; genus Propionivibrio. The sequence continues at coordinate 1,899 of CAZHFS010000051.1, read as the reverse complement.
CCAGACGCTCCTGATCCTTGCGCGAAAAGCCAGGCATGTCGGCATTGGCGATGATGTAGGCAGCGTGTTTGTGGAATCCGCTGTGCGCAATCGACAAGCCGATTTCATGCAGGCGCGCCGCCCAGCGCAGAAAACGCACCTCGTCTTCGGCTTCCGGCCGATCGATCGCTACCAGTTGCCCAAACAGGGTCAGCGCATCGCGCTCGACGCGCTCGGCCTGTCGCAGATCCACTTGATAACGGCGCATGAACTGCGCCACGGTGGCATCGCGCATGTCGTGATGCTGGAAACGCCCCAGCAGATCGTAGAGCACGCCAAGACGCAAAGCCCCTTCCGAATAGACGAGATGCTCGATCTGCAGCGTCGAGACAATAGCCGACATGATGGCCAGCCCACCGGCCAGCACCGGCACCCGATCGGCGCGCAGTCCAGCCAGTTTGAGGTTGGCGGTAGAACCGGCCCGGATCAACTGCGCACGCAAGCTCGCCAGCCCGCCGCGCGTGATGCCGCTCACCCCGCCCGGATTGAGCGCGTTGATCTCGAGCAGATCGGCTATCGCGCGTGCCGTCCCCGAACTGGCAACCACCTCCCCCCAGCCAAACGCCTTGTAGGCATGCGCGATGAGAGAAATCTCGCTGGCAGCGGCAACTTCCGCTTCGGCAAAACGCCGCGCATCGATGCGTCCGTCCGGAAAAAATCGCAAGGAGTAACTGACGCAGCCCATGTAGAGCGATTCCATGAGCAGCGGATCGAGTTTCTTGCCGATGATGAATTCGGTCGACCCGCCGCCGATATCGAAAATCAGTCGCTTTTGCCGCGAAGCGGGCAGTTCGTGTACGGCCCCGATATAGATGAGCCGGGCTTCCTCGCGCCCGCCGATGATCTCGATGGGAAACCCGAGGGCAGCTTCAAAAGCCGGCAGCAGGTCACGCGCATTTTTGGCCACGCGCAGTGTGTTGGTCGCCACGGCCCGCACCGAGCCCGGCTGAAAATCGCGCAGCCGCTCGCCAAACAGCGAAAGGGCATGCAAAGCCCGCTGCTGGGCTGCCTCATCGAGCAGCTTGTTGGCATCCAGGCCCGAGGCCAGGCGGACGGGCTCCTTGACGCTATCGAGCGGGTAGATCTGATCGTCAACCACGCGGCCAACCTCAAGCCGGAAACTGTTGGACCCGAGATCGACGGCGGCAATCTGTTCGTAAGCCATGAGGTTCCTTGTTGGCGCCGGGCAGGCGCGTTAGGGATGCGGCGATTGTAACCCGGCAAACCGGCTTGCCCGTCCTGCATGAAAAAATGTCATCCTGGTGTAATTTCACTGTCACATCATCGTCGGCTTGTCAGTCCCCGCCGATCCTGATTCAATGTATTCCATGTCGCCGACCAAATCCTCCTCCCATGCGGCGGGCAAGATCCGACCCGCCGAGCATTTCCTCAACCGCGAGCTAGGCATCCTCGCCTTTAACCGCCGCGTGCTCGCGCAGGCCCGCAACCCGGCCATCCCGCTGCTCGAGCGCCTGCGCTTCCTGTGCATCGTAAGCAGCAACCTCGATGAATTCTTCGAAATCCGGGTCGCCGGTCTCAAGGAACAGGTCAAGCTCAATTCGGTTGCCATCACCACCGATGGCCTGACCGCACGCACCGCTTTCGAGCGGGTCAGTGCCGAGGCGCATGCGCTCGTCGACGAACAGTACGCCTTGCTCAACGACGAATTGCTCCCGGCCCTCGCGGCCGAAAGCATCCGTTTCATCCGGCGCAGCGACTGGAACGACATGCAGCGTGACTGGATTCGCGGCTATTTCGTGCGCGAAGTCATGCCGGTGCTCACCCCGATCGGGCTTGATCCGTCCCACCCCTTCCCGCGCGTGCTCAACAAAAGCCTCAATTTCGCCGTCGAACTCGAAG
>CAZHFS010000050.1:0-12767 GCA_964531885.1 uncultured Propionivibrio sp. | reverse complement strand
GGCATTCGACCGTTGCCCCCGGCGACATCGTGGTCGTCGACCGCAACTGCCACAAGTCGATCCTGCACTCGATCATCATGACCGGTGCGGTGCCGGTGTTCCTGATGCCGACGCGCAACCACTACGGCATCATCGGTCCGATCCCGAAAGAGGAGTTCCGCTGGGAAAACATCCAGAAGAAAATTGCCGCGCATCCTTTCGCCACCGACAAGAATGCCAAGCCGCGCGTGCTCACCATCACCCAGAGCACCTACGATGGGGTGTTGTACAACGTCGAGGAAATCAAGGAAATGCTCGACGGCCGCATCGACACTTTGCATTTCGATGAGGCTTGGTTGCCGCATGCCGCCTTCCATGACTTCTACGGCGACTATCACGCCATCGGCGAGGACCGGCCGCGCTGCAAGACCTCGATGGTCTTTTCGACCCAGTCGACGCACAAACTCCTGGCGGGGCTCTCACAGGCCTCGCAGATCCTGGTGCAGAACTCGGAGGGGCGCGAACTTGACCTGAGCGTGTTCAATGAAGCCTACCTGATGCACACCTCGACGTCGCCGCAGTACTCGATCATCGCCTCGTGCGACGTTGCGGCGGCGATGATGGAGGCGCCCGGCGGCACGGCACTGGTGGAGGAGTCAATTGCCGAGGCGCTCGATTTCCGTCGGGCGATGCGCAAGGCCGGCGAAGAGTGGGGCAACGAGAACTGGTGGTTCCAGGTCTGGGGGCCGGACGATCTTTCCGAAGAAGGGATCGAGGAGCGCGAGGCATGGATGCTCAAGCCTGGCGACCGCTGGCACGGCTTCGGCAATCTCGCCGACGGCTTCAACATGCTTGACCCGATCAAGGCGACGATCATCACCCCCGGGCTCGGAGTGGATGGGCGCTTTTCTGACAATGGCATTCCGGCGGCGATCGTCACCAAGTACCTCGCCGAGCACGGGGTCATCGTCGAGAAGTGCGGTCTGTACTCGTTCTTCATCATGTTTACCATCGGCATCACCAAGGGGCGGTGGAACTCGATGGTCACCGAGTTGCAGCAGTTCAAGGATGCCTACGACAAGAACATGCCGCTGTGGAAGGTGATGCCGGCTTTCGTGGCCAAGAATCCCTGCTACGAGCGCATCGGCCTCTTTGATCTGTGCCAGCAGATTCATGATGTCTACAAGGCCAACGACGTGGCTCGCCTGACCACCGAGATGTACCTTTCGGACATGGTGCCGGCCATGCGTCCTGCCGACGCCTTTGCCCGTATGGCGCACCGCGAGATCGACCGCGTGCCGCTCGATGAACTCGAAGGGCGGATCACTAGCATCCTGCTCACGCCCTATCCGCCGGGCATCCCGCTGCTGATCCCCGGTGAACGTTTCAATGCGACCATCGTTCGCTACCTGCGCTTTGCACGCGACTTTAACGAACGGTTCCCGGGTTTTGAAACTGATATTCATGGGCTTGTGAAGCAAATGGTTGATGGAAAGCCGCAGTATTATGTAGATTGTGTGCGCTGAAGTATTGTGACTTCATGAGCACGGCAGCTTCGGCTGCCGTGTTGTTTTTTGTCCAACGCAAGTGCTTGTAACGGCTAATGAGCTGTTTTTTATAGGGTACGAAGCGTAGAATCCGGTTCAATAAACGTCACTCCTCTTGTGGTTTTCCTGGGGTTGAATAGAGGGCGAAAGTGACTGTTCGCTGCTTGGCAGGGATGTTGATATCGTTGCGGGGGAGATCGTGATCACACAAGGGATGCGCACTGCGGCTGTGGCCGTGGTGCTGGCGCTTTCTTGGTCTGCACAGGCCAATGAATTGACGACGCGCGCTGCCGCGATGCTGCAGGAAGGTCGGGCAGCCGCGGCTTTCGCACTGCTCGATAAAGAAGAGTCGGTGCGTGCCGGGGAGGTAGAGTTTGATCTATTGCTCGGGATCGCGGCCCTTGATATCGGGCAGAACACCCGGGCGGTTTTTGCGCTGGAACGTGTGCTCGCTGTACAGCCCGAGCATGCCCGGGCCAGGGCGGAATTGGCGCGGGCGTTCCTCGCCTTGGGCGATACGGCCGGGGCGCGTAAGGAATTTGAATCGGTCCAGAAGCAAGGGGTTCCACCCGAAGTGATGGTCACGATCGATCGTTTTCTCGATGCGGTTGACCGGGTGGACAGCGTGAACCGCCCTACCTTGCGCGGTTTTGTCGAGGCATCGGCTGGTTTTGACAGCAATGTCAACGTTGGGCCAGGGCGGACGTCTGTGGCGATCCCGGGCTTTGGGGGGGCACCGTTTCGTTTGGCCGATAACAGTCGCGCGACGGATGCCTGGTTTGGTACCGTCGGCGGTGGCGCCAATTACCGCAAGCCGATCACGCCTGATTTTGCTGTGGTGGCAGGCGCTTCAGGCGTGCTGCGTAACAATGCCGGGGCTCAGCAGTTCGACAGCCTGAATCTCGATGCTTACGCGGGTTTTGTCCTTACCCAAGAGCGGCATGTGATTTCGGCCAACTACCAATTCAATCAGTACGATGCAGCCAGTGATCGGTATCGTTTGGCGAACGGTGTCTCCGGGCAGTGGCAATACAACGCTGATGCACGTAACCAATGGAGTGCTTTCTTTCAGTACGCGAATCTCAAATACCCGGGGCAAGAAGTTCGCGATGCTGATCGCTGGGTGGCCGGTGCAGCCTATGCCTACGCCTTGCGCGGCGGCACTGTCCTTTATGCGAGCGCTTACGGTCTGACCGAGCGGCCGCGTGATGGCGACAAGATGTGGCTGGGCTTCGACGGGTATGGCCTGCGTGCCGGGGCGCAGATGAATCTCAATGCCCAGACCGAGGCCTTTATCGCTGGATCGGTCGAATCACGCCGGTATGGCGCGATGGATCCCTCCTTCCAGACCCGCAGGGTCGATGGCCAATACGATCTCGTGTTCGGCGTGAACTATGTTCCGGCACGCCTGTGGAAGATAACCCCGCGCGTGTCTTGGACACAGAACGAGTCGAATATTGATTTGTACAAATACCATCGTGCCACGGCAACTGTCGTGGTACGACGCGATTTCTGACAGGGGGAGTTATGCGTAATCAATTGAAAATGATGCCGCTGCGCCCTGCACGAATCGCGCTGCTGATTGCCTCGCTTTTCCCCTTCTCTGTTGGTGCGTCCTCGGTACGTGTCGACTTCGTTACTGGGCCCGTTTCCGCGATCAATGCGGCAGGGGTGGCGCGTCCGCTTGAGCGTGGCGCTGAATTGACCTCCGGTGATGTCGTGCGCACGGGCAGTGGGCGGGCGCAATTGCGTTTCTCCGACGGAGCCTTGGTGTCTCTGCAACCGGACACAGATTATCGGATTGACGATTACCGCTATTCCGGTCAGGCGGACGGGCAAGAAAAGGGCTTTTTTAGCCTGCTTAAAGGTGGCTTGCGGACGATCACCGGTTGGGTCGGGAGAGTGAACCGAGAAACCTACCGTGTGACTACTTCTGTAGCAACCATCGGAATTCGTGGAACCGAATTTACGGCTCGGTTGTCCCCCGCCGGGGATGAGTTGCATGTGGGGACAGGTGAAGGGGCAGTGGAGGTCTGCGGTGCAGGCGGTTGTCTTGTCCTTTCTGCTGGCGAGTCTGGGATCGTGCGGGGTGATTCGGCTCCGGAACGTACCGATTTCCCTCCTGCCTTGTCCGTGGTGCCCGCCCCTGGGAGTACGCTGCCCGTCTATTCATGGGTGGAGGCCAGGGACGAGCAGGGTAAGCCGGATAGGCAGCTCATCACCGCGGCTGGTGCGCTGTCGCCGACAACACCGACAACACCGACAACACCGACAACACCGACAACACCGACAACACCCACCTATCCAACCCCGAGCGGCGTCGGATCAGTGATCGGCATTGTGGGGATAAGCGGAGCGCAGACCCGTGACAGTGCCACATTGACGCTCAACGCCGATGGCAGTCTGAATTCTTTCGTAAAAAGTGGCTTAACGACCAGCCAGGGGACGGCAACCATGGCTGATTACGGTGGCGACTCGATCATCGGGTGGGGGCGCTGGGCCAATGGCACGGTCACGATCGATAACGTGGCTACTGCGCTTGGTGCTAACCAGGGATTGCATCATTTCTGGGGTGTCCCAACCCCGACGATGCCCACCTCCGGCACGGCGACTTATACCCTGCTCGGATCGACCAAACCAACGGAAATCACCGGTGCCTGGGCGCCAGGGACGTTCAATTCGGCGTCGCTGTCGGTTAACTTCGCGACAGGGGTAGTGTCCTCGTCGCTCAATCTTTACATCAACCCTGGTCCGAATAACAATTACGTGGTGAGTGGAACAGGCTCTATCGGTGGTAATGGCTTTTCAATCACCGGGATGAGTGGTACCGGCTCAGGTTGCGCCAGCGGGTGCAGTGGTGAAGTGAGCGGTCGTTTTTTTGGGACGACGGCTGAGCGGGCGGGCCTCACATACAAGATCAACGAATTCGCGACGTCGCGCACAATCATCGGTACGGCGACTTTCAAACAATAAGGCAGGTTGCCGGATGTCGACCGTGCCTCTGGATGAGGATCTCTTTGACAAAGGGGCGGCGTGCCATCGTTCGGGGGATCTGGCGGCGGCTTACGCGATATTCCTGTCACTGGTCAGGCAGAGGCATAACGTTCTGCGGTCATCGCTGGCGCTGGCCAGCGTTTGTCTCGACATGGGGGATGCTCTGGCCGCTGTTGAAGTCTTGCGGGAGGTTGCAGCCGGCGGGGTAGACGAAGCTGTGCTTTGGCATGCACTTGCTGTTGCTGAGGAGGCCGCAGGCGATATGGACGGGGCGCTTGCCCACTATGGAGTGGCACTCCAGAAGGCGCCTGATTTTCCCGAGGCGCTTCTCGACCGCACCGCGTTGTTGTTAAAACGAAAGGAAGTCGACGCAGCGCTGAGTGATGCAAAACGTCTGGTCGCGCTGCGTCCTTTGTCCTATCAGGCTCAGTTCAATCTGGGTGAGGCGCATACCGCCGCATGGGCCATGCACGAGGCGTGCCGGGCCTATGCGCGAGCGCTGCGTTTGCAGCCGGACAGTGTCCGAATCAGGCTCCATTATGGATTCGCTCTCGCCTGTGCCGGGCGCTATGTTGAAGCGCAGGTCTTGCTCGATCAGGCTCTGGCACTGGATCCCACACTGCTGCGCAATTACCGACTCGGGGTGTTTGGAGTGCAGGGGCAGGGCAGGGACGGGCTGGAGGCGCAGGCCTTGCACATCCTGGCCGATTACGAACGGATCGAAGCCGCTGACTGGTCGCGGCGCAAGGATTTGCTCGCGCGTTTTGTGGCACAGGCGGCCCAGCTTGATGAGCAGGCACTGGCCTTTCGTGCGCTGGCTTTGGGTTTGCCGGGGGAAACGCAGTTGCAGTTGAGCCGGCGCATCGCTGCGGCTGTCGTGCGTGATGCGGGCGGTTTGTCGTTCTCGAGGGAGAACGGCGTGCGGCGGGAGATTGGTGGACGCATTCGTCTGGGGTATCTGTCGCCGGACTTTCGGCATCACCCGACCAGTCTGCTGCTTGGGGCAATGCTGGCCCGGCATGATCGGAGTCGTTTTGAAATCGTTGTCTACGATTTATCAGCCGACGACGGCAGCGAAGTCCGGCAGCGGGTGTTGGCTGGCGCCGACCGAGTGGTCGCTCTGGCTGGTGATGACGATGTTGGGGCGGCGCGCCGGATCGCGGCCGACGGTGTTGACCTGCTGATCGATTTGGGCGGCTATAACGATCGCGCACGGCCCGGCATTCTTGCCAGGCGGCCTGCGCACGTACAAATTTCCTGGCTCTCGTTCATGGCCAGTACGGGTGCGCCCTGGATCGACTATGTGATCGCCGACCGGGTCGCTCTCCCGGATTGTGCGCGGGCGCATTTTTCCGAAGCGTGCCTGCGTCTGCCGGCGAGTTTTTTTCCTTGCGACTATGCCGCCTCGCCGATCCAGGTGGGCGCGCGCGCAGCCTATGGGCTGCCGGCAGGAAAACGTTTGCTCGCTGCCTTGCATGCGCCGTACAAAATCGATCCCGAGATTTTTTCAGTCTGGCTTGACCTGTTGCGCAGTCATTCTGATTGCATGCTCTTGCTTATTGCCTCGCGCCCGGAGGTGCAGCGGCGCTTTGCTACGCTTGCCGAGTCCGCGGGCGTCGGGGCGAACCGCCTAGTCTTCCTACCTCGCCTGCCCCATGCCGAGCATCTGGCGCGCTTAGCCTGTTGCGATCTGGCGCTCGATACGCCGCAGTGCAATGGCGGCACGAGTACGGCGGATGCACTGGCGGCTGGCGTCCCCGTGCTTACCCTGGCAGGTGCGACCCTGGCCCAGCGCATGGCGGCGAGCCTGGTTTGCGCTGCGGGGCAGGAGGCCATGGTGGCACACTCGATGGCCGAGTACCAGGCCATGGCGCAGGATCTGTTGTCCGATCCCGCCCGCTTGTCGGCACAGCGTGAGCGTCTGGCTGGCGCACGCCAAAGCGCGCCTTTTTTTGCGCCGCAGCGCTGGCTGTCGAATTTTGAGGCAGGACTTACCGCAGTCTGGGCGCGGCATTGTGCCGGATTGCCCCCCGCCGACCTGGATGTGGCTGCATGAAGCGGGTTCTGCTGCTTGGGGGTGATGGCTTGCTTGGGAGCCATCTTTACCTCGCTCTGCGCGATCACTGCGCGCTGACGCTGACGCTGCATGGATCGGTGGATCGATATCCGCCCGCGCTGTTTTCGGGCGCACGGGTGGAAGCCGGGCTCGATGCGGGTGACTGGCCGCGTCTTGAGCGGCTGTTTACCGAGTTACGTCCGAACTGGGTGCTTAACGCGATCGGCCTCGTTAAGCGCGATGCGGCGGCTGACCCATGCGCCAGCCTGCTGGCCAACACCTTGTTGCCGCATCGCTTGGCCGATTTGTGTGCGAGACATGGGGGAAGGTTGCTGCAGTTTTCCACTGACTGCGTGTTTTCTGGAGCGCGCGGCGCGTATCGCGAGAATGATCTGCCGGATAACCCCGACTGGCATGGTCGCTGCAAGGCGCTGGGCGAACCCGTGGGCGAACATGTGCTGGTGTTGCGCACCTCGTTCATCGGCCTAGAACTGGGGTGCCGGCGGAGTCTGCTCGACTGGTTTCTGGCGCACGAGCACGTTGTCCATGGTTACCGTAAGGCGCGCTGGTCGGGCTTCTCGGTGCATGAGATTGCTCGGCTGACAAGGCGTCTGATCGATGCCGCCCATCCCTTGCATGGTACCTGGCATGTGGCCGGGACGCCGATCAGCAAGTATGAGCTGCTCACTCGCCTGGCGGAGCGTCTCCCGGAGCGGCGGTTTCAGGTGGTGCCCGATGATTCGTTTGTATGCGACCGTACGCTTGATGGCTCGGCGTTTGCCGCGCGCACCGGCTATACCCCGCCGGACTGGGACGATCAACTCGACGAACTGGTGGCAGATATCCGCCGTCGTTGGCGACCGGATAGCCTGGCGTGCTGGATCTGATCGGCCGGATGTGGGCCTCAGCGGCGCCGTGTGTAGGTGACGAAAGCACAGTGCGGCGTCGATGCGGGGCATTCTCGGCGCCCTTCTTCTTGCCAGTCTGCGGGATCGACCTCAGGGAAGAAGGCGTCGGCTCCGGGGGCGATGTCGACTTTGGTGAGATAGAGCCTGTCGGCGAGTGGTAGCGCGGCGCGATAGAGCTGTTCGCCGCCGATGACGAATACTTCCTCTGCGTCGCAGGCCAAGGCCAATGCTGCCTCCAGCGAATCGGCAAGATCAGCACCATTGGCCTTGTAAGTCGAGTCGCGGGTGACCACGATGTTGTGCCGGCCGGGCAGCGGGCGGAAGGCGTCGGGCAACGATTCCCAGGTCCTGCGTCCCATGATGACCGGCTTGCCGCGAGTGGTTTCGCGGAAATGCTTCATGTCTTCCGGCAGGTGCCAGAGCAGCTGGTTGTCCTTGCCGATGGCCCGGTTGCGGGCGACGGCGGCGATCAGTGAGAGCATGGGGGAACCTTTGTTAACCACGGAGAACACGAAGAACCAAGAAAATCGACGAGTTGTCCGCCAGGAAATCGTTCTTTTCTGTGCGGCCTTCGTGTTCTTGGTGCTTAGGCTGTTTTCGTCAAACCGCCACGGGTGCGGCGATGTGCGGGTGCGGGTCGTAACCTTCGAGGGTGAAATCCTCGAAGCGGAAGGCGAAAATGTCCCTCACTTCCGGGTTGATGTGCATGCGCGGCAAGGGGCGCGGCTCTCGCTCAAGTTGCAGGCGCGCCTGCTCAAAGTGGTTGCTGTACAGGTGAGCGTCGCCAAACGTGTGCACAAAGTCGCCGGGGCGGTAATCGCAGACCTGCGCCAGCATCATCGTCAGTAGGGCGTAGGAGGCAATATTGAACGGCACACCGAGGAAGATGTCGGCGCTGCGCTGATAGAGCTGGCACGACAAGCGCGGGCGTTGATCAGCGTCTTCCGGGTGGGCGGGCGCGACATAGAGCTGAAAGAAGGCGTGACAGGGGGGGAGCGCCATGTGCTCGACGTCGCCCGGGTTCCAGGCGGTGACGATGTGGCGGCGCGAGTCCGGGTTGTGCTTCAGACCGTCAATGAGTTGTGCAATCTGGTCGATTTCCCGTCCATCCGGCGTTTTCCAGTGTCGCCACTGGTGGCCGTAGACCGGGCCGAGGTCGCCGTTCGCGTCGGCCCACTCGTCCCAGATGCGCACACCGTTTTCCTTGAGGTAACGGATGTTGGTGTCGCCCTGCAGGAACCACAAAAGTTCGTGGATGATCGATTTGAGGTGCAGCTTCTTGGTGGTGAGCAGGGGGAATCCGGCTTCAAGGTCGAAGCGCATCTGCCAGCCGAACACCGAGCGGGTGCCGGTGCCGGTACGGTCGTTTTTTGGGGCGCCGTGCAGGAGCACGTGACGCATCAGGTCGTGGTATTGCTTCATGGGGGAAATCGATCGTGTGCTTCGCCGTGCGGCGATCAGGGGGCGTCGGAAGGAATAACGGGAAGGTGTTGATTGTAATGGAAGCGCTGCCATCTTGCGGCGTTTTTCGGACTGCCTATACTGACGGAATGACAAGACGATAGCGGAGCATTCGCCCATGCTGCTGAACCTCTTTTCGCCGCGCCCGGATCATCCTCTTGCGGATGCCAAGGAACTGAAGCGCGTGTTGTCCGAGTTGCCGGTGGACAATGCATACCGGGCCGTCGATGAGATTCACGGTTGGTTTGAATCCTTGCAGGTAGTGCCGGACTTTCGTGCGGACCTCCTATTTGACGTGGTGCGCCAACTCGACGAAGCGACGCAGCCCCATTTGCGTCGGATGGCACGCGATTATCTGCATTCCCCGAGCCTGTCAAAGAACGACGAGCGTCGCCTGTCCGCGATGTTTTTTGCTTACTGGGGTGAGGTAGCCAATCTCTATACCCGTTGCCTCGATGCCGCGCGCCAAGGACCGAAGGATAAGGTAGCGGAGGCGTTGGCGTCGGTGCTGCCCCTGATTGCTGCGCGTCTTGTGGCAGCGCGCGGGCGCCAGCTCAAATGGACGCTCCTGCGCTATGAGCCGATTGGGGCAGAGATCTGGCGCGCGCTTGGGCTTGCCTATCTTGTGGCAGAGAGCGCCGGCGTTGCCCAGAAACCGGTGCAACTCTATCCAGGGCAATCAGGCATGACCAGTGTTCAGCAGCAGTACCTGCATCCCCTGGTCCTGTACTCCTCTTCTATGGATAGCCTGATTCCCCTAGAAATTGAGTTGGCCGACCGGTTGCTGGAACATGCGCAGGGAACATTCGCGTTTGCCACGCAGCGCTCTCCGGACTGCGCGTACTGGGTCGATGCGGCGGCGGCAATGCCTCCTGTGCGCCTTGATCGTCCGCCAGACTCGGTGACGCCAGGGGTGCGCTTCTTTGGCGCCGGATCGGCGCCTCCGATCATTGATGGCCTGTTGCTTCAGATTGAGCGCGGCGATGTGCCAAAAGACCTTAACCTTGGAGGGGAGTACCATGCCCACGTGGTTTTGCCGGTGTTGCGTCATCTGGCGTGGTATTGGGCGCCTGAGCCCCCCCAGCGGGAGCATCGCCGCCATGCCGTGAAGACCCGGATGGCTGTTTTACAGGGGTTTGACGATTGTTTCACGGTGTTTGCCGGTGAGCTTGCCAAGATCGGCAAGGAGCGCAATGCCGAGACCTGGGTGGTCGAGAACGTCAGTCAGGGTGGGTTCGGCATCGCTGTTCCGGAGGCTGGTTCAGGTTTGCACATTGGCGGTCTGCTGGCTTTGCAGCCCGATGGCGGAGACAACTGGTTGCTGGGTGTCGTGCGCCGCTTTTCACGCGATAGTGAAGGCCGGGTGCAGATCGGGGTGCAGTGCCTGGCGAAAAATGCGCGGAGCATCGAGTTGCTGCCTCGCGCAAGTGGCTTTGCCGCAACGGCAGCGATTCCAGCGATCTGGCTTGGCGATGGAGAGGCGCCGGACGAGATGCGCGTGGTTCTGCCGACACACAGTTTCGATTTAAGGCAGGGGGTTGAAGTCGAGCGGGAGAGGCAACGGCTCGTGCTTGCGCCGATCGAGCTTGAACAGAGCGGGGCTGGGTTCGAAATCGGGCGTTATCGAGTGCGTGCCGAGTCCTGATGTAACTGGCCCGTTGGTTTACTCGTCCCCGGCCGGCGATACGGAAGGCTCCTCAAGGGCTTTGAGTGCCTGATAAAGCGCCCGGTAGCTGCGTGGAGGCTTGTTTTGCTCCTGTTCCTTGAGTGCGGCGCGGCGCAGGGCGCGCAAATGCTGGAGGTCGACGCCCTGATGCTTGGCGGCAATGTCGTGCAGAACCTTTTCGTCAGCCAGTAGTTCAGCGCGCAGCCTCTCCAGACGGTGCAGGCGGGCTGTTTCTGCAGCAGAATCCCCACGCGCCTCGGCGATGGCCGCACGGATTGGCTCGGCCTCGATGGAACGCATGAGTTTGCCGATGTATTGCATTTGGCGGCGTTTTGCTTCGTCCTGACGGGGCATGCGTTGCGCCTCGAGCACCGCAGTGCGCAGTTCATCGGGAAGGGCGACTTTTTTCAAACGGTCGGCCGGGAGGTCCACCAAGGCTTCGCCGAGTGCTTGTAGTTCGGCCATGGCCTGTTTGCGCTGGGTCTTCGATGGGCGCTCTAATTCGTGGTCAGTGTGGGTGCTCATGCATGCTTTCGTATTCGGTCAGGCTGCCCGCGTAAGGATGCGGACGGTGAACTGCTATGATAGCGGCTTTCCAACCGAGCCACTTGTTCCCATGTCACGTCGCCCTGTCAGCCCCAGCAGTCCATCCCGTTTTGCCACGCCCTTTGCGACCTTGCAACAACTGGCTCAGGACGTTCTTGAGGCCGCCCGCGCCGGTGGCGCAAGCGACTGCGAAGTCGATGTCTCCGAAGGTTTTGGACAGTCAGTGACCGTGCGCTGCGGCGAAGTCGAGACCATCGAGCACAATCGTGATAAAGGCATCGGAGTTACCGTGTTTCTCGGCGAACGCAAGGGGCACGCCAGCACGTCGGATTTCTCACCGGTAGCCGTACGCGAAGCGGTCAGCGCAGCGCTCAATATCGCCCGGTTTACCGCAGCGGATTCCTGTGCTGGCCTTGCCGATGCCGATTTGCTGGCCGATCGGGCGCAGGGCAAGCTGGAACTGGGGCTCTATCGGCCGTGGGAGATCTCGGTTGATGAAGCTGTTGATCTGGCGCGTCGGTGCGAGGCGGCGGCCTTTGCGGTGAGCGCGGGGATCAGCAATTCCGAAGGAGCGACGGTGTCGATCCAGGAGGGGCAGTTTGTCGCTGCCAATAGTCGCGGTTTCCTCGGTGGTTACCCGACTTCGCGCCATTATGTGTCGTGCTCGGTGATCGCCGGCGAGGGCGATGCCATGCAGCGCGACGACTGGTACTCGATTGGTCGGGATGCTGCGCAGCTTGCTTCGCCGGAAGAGATTGGAGATTACGCCGCGCGTCGCGCCTTGTCTCGCCAGGGGGCGCGCAAGGTCAAGACCTGCAAGGTGCCGGTGTTGTTTGAAGCGCCGGTGGCCGCTTCGTTGCTGGGCAATTTTGTGCATGCGGCGAGCGGCGGTAGCCTGTACCGCAAATCGTCCTTCCTCCTTGAGGCATTGGGCAAAAGAATATTCTCGAAACAGGTCAATATCCGGGAATTGCCGCATTTGCCGGGCGGGCTGGCCAGTAGTCCGTTCGATAACGACGGCGTAGCAACGTACGACCGGGATCTCGTTGTGGATGGCGTGCTCAATGGCTACTTTCTCGGCGTTTATTCTGCGCGCAAGCTGGGACTCAAAACGACGGGCAATGCCGGCGGGTGCCACAACCTTGTGGTTCAACCCGGGACGGATGATTTCGCTGCGCTGATTCGAGGCATGCGACGAGGTTTTCTGGTCACCGAATTGCTCGGTCAGGGGGTGAATTACGTGACCGGGGATTATTCACGCGGGGCGGCCGGGTACTGGATCGAAAACGGTGAAATTGCTTACCCGGTTGATGAAGTCACAATTGCTGGCAATTTGCGCGACATGTTCCTGGATATCGAGGCGGTTGGTAACGATGTGCTGGTGCGTGGGTCGAAGCAAGTCGGTTCGCTCCTTGTGGGGCGGATGAAGGTTGCAGGCGCCTGATCGGCGTCCTGACGACAGAGGCGTGCTGTTTTTTGCCTGCAGCGCGCAATTCGCGTGCTTTCCGTCTTTGGGCTTGGCTATAATCGGGCAGTTGTTTGCCGATTACCCACATAACCCAAAGAGGATAAACCATGGAGAGACGTTCCTTTCTGAAAAAGGCCGGTGT
>CAZHFS010000049.1:0-12956 GCA_964531885.1 uncultured Propionivibrio sp. | reverse complement strand
TGCCGGCGTTGATCATGCGCGGCAGCTTGTCGGTGTAGGTGCCCTTGAGCTTGGCCAGCTGGCGCGCTTCAAGCAGCGCCTTGGGCAGCGGGTAGTCGAGCGCGAGTTCGGAGAGCACTTCCTCGTCGGTCGAGGGGGCGCCTGACGGCGTCTTTTTCTTCACCGGCAGGCCGAGCTTGGTGAACAGGATCTCGGCGAGCTGCTTCGGGGAATTGACGTTGAAGGGCTGGCCAGCGAGTTCGTGCGCCTGACGTTCGAGCTCGATGAGGCGCAGGCCGAGTTCGTGGCTCTGCGCGGCGAGTTTGTCGGCATCGATCAGCACGCCTTCGCGCTCCATGCGGAACAGTACCTCGCGCGCCGGCAGTTCGATGGTCTCGTAGACGCGCTTTAGTCCCGCGTCGGCGGCGATCTGCGGGTAGAGCTTGGCGTGCAGGCGCAGGCACAGGTCGGCGTCCTCGGCAGCGTAGGCGGCGGCCTGTTCGAGCGCGACCTGATTGAAGCCGATCTGGCTGGCGCCCTTGCCGCACAGTTCCTCGTAGGAGATCGTTTTCAAGCCAAGGTGGCGCAGCGCCAGCTGGCCGAGGTCGTGCCCGCGCACGCCGTCCTTGCCGGCTTCGAGGACGTAGGATTCAAGCAGGGTGTCGTGCGCCACGCCGGCCAGGGCGATGCCGTGGTTGGCGAAGACGTGCTGGTCGTATTTAAGGTGCTGGCCGATCTTGGTCGGTGTTTTCGCTTCCAGCCAGGGCGTCAATCGCTTGAGTGCGTCTTCCAGCGGCAACTGTTGGGGTGCGCCGGCGTAATCGTGGGCGAGCGGCAGGTAGGCCGCCTCGCCGGGCGCGACGGCGAAGGAAATGCCGACCAGACGCGCGGCGAAGGGATCGAGGCTGGTGGTTTCGGTGTCGAGCGCGACGAGCGGTGCGGCCTCGATTTTCGTCAGCCAGGCGTCGAAGGTCGGCCAGTCGAGGATGGTCGCGTAGTGGGCACGGTGTGCGCCGTCGTCGATCAGCTCGACAGGGAAGTCGACGGACTGCGCGATGTGCTGCGAAGGCGTCTGGACGGGCGCTGCAGCGGCGCTGGAGGGCGCATGGATAGTGGCTACCGGGGCACCCGCTTCGTTGTTGTCGAGGCTCTTGAGCCAGGACTTCATCTCGTATCGGGTAAACAGTTCGGCCAGGCGTTCGCGGTCGGCCGGGCGTGGCGCGAGCTCGGCGAGCGGCGGCACCAGCGACAAGTCGCAGGCGACGGTGACGAGTTTGCGCCCGAGTGGAAGGAAGTCGAGCGCCTGTCGGAGGTTCTCGCCGACCACGCCGCCGATGTCGGCGGCGGCGGCGATAACGCCGTCGAGCGAACCATACTGGGTGAGCCATTTGACCGCCGTCTTGGGGCCGCACTTGGTGACGCCGGGCACGTTGTCGACCGCGTCGCCGACGAGGGTCAGGTAATCGACGATGCGTTCGGGCGGTACGCCGAACTTGGCGAGCACGCCAGCTGCGTCGAGGACTTCGTTACTCATGGTGTTGACCAGCGTGACGCGCGGGCCGACCAGTTGAGCCAGGTCCTTGTCGCCGGTCGATACCACGACGTCAAAGCCCTGCTCGGCGGCCCGCCGGGCCAGGGTGCCGATCACGTCGTCGGCCTCGACGCCGGGCAGCGACAGGATCGGCCAGCCCGAAGCCTCGACGCCGGTATGGATCGGCGCGATCTGCTGGGCGAGATCGTCGGGCATCGGCGGGCGATGCGCCTTGTACTCGGGATACCAGTCGTCGCGGAAGGTCTTGCCCTTGGCGTCGAAGACGCAGGCCTTGTAGGCCACGTCCTGCGCCTTGTAGTCGGCATCGAGCCGACGTAGCATGTTGAGAACGCCATAAATCGCGCCGGTCGGCTCGCCCTGCGTGTTGCGCAGGTCGGGCATGGCGTGGAAGGCTCGGTACAGGTACGACGATCCGTCGACCAGCAGCAGGATAGGCATATTCAGGAAAAGACGATGAGCGAAAAAGACAAGATACCCCACCTGGCAGACCCCAGTGCCTCGAAATTTGCCACCTCGCAGGAGGCCTGGCGGGTTTTCGGAATTATGGCAGAGTTCGTCGAGGCGACGCAGCGCCTTGCCAACATCCGACCGGCGGTGTCGATTTTCGGCAGCGCGCGCACGCGTCCCGATTCGCCGTACTACATGCTCACCGAAATGATCGCGCGGCAGCTCTCCGATGCCGGTTTCTCGGTGATCTCGGGCGGCGGGCCGGGGATCATGGAGGCGGCCAACAAGGGCGCCTATTTCGGCAAGTCGCCGAGCGTCGGTCTCAACATCCAGTTGCCGCACGAGCAGCGTGCCAACAGCTATCAGGACATTTCCCAGACGTTCCGCCACTTCTTCGCGCGCAAATACATGTTTGTGCGTTTTGCCAATGCCTATGTGGTGATGCCGGGCGGTTTCGGCACGCTGGATGAACTGCTCGAGGCGCTGACCCTGGTGCAGACGGGCAAGAGCCGCAAGATACCGATCATCCTCGTGCATTCCCCGTTCTGGGGTGGGCTGGTCGATTGGTTCCGTACGACGCTGGTCGACGAGGGCATGATTGCGCCCGAAGACATGGATCTCATCCAGGTCATCGATGATCCGGCCGACGTGGTCGAAGCCATTTTCAGACACTACGAGTCGCGCGGCTTTGCGCCGCTGCCCAGCGAACGGGAGATGCTGCTCAATCTGTAATACAATTCAGTCTTGCCCAAGTCCTCTGACGGATTGCACGCCCATGCGCCGAATTCCCCTCCTCGCCTCAATGCTGCTTGCCCTCGCCGGGCCGGTTCTTGCCCAGACGACTCCGCCTCCACCCCCGCCGGTGGTCGAGCCGCAGCCCTCCGGATTGACCCCGATCGACTCCGGCATTGAGCCGCAGGTTACCATCCGCAAGCGCGAAGGCGAGATGGTCGAGGAGCATCGGGTGAACGGCAAACTCTACAAGGTGGTGGTGCGGCCTGAAAATGCGCCGCCCTACACCCTGGTCGACCCGACTGGCGAAGGCAAACTCGTGCCGCTCGACGGGCCGGGTGACAAGCCCTTTGCCATTCCGATGTGGACCATCCTGACGTTCTGATCTGACCCATGTCCGAATTCCCGATTCCCGCGCCGACCTTCGATGGGCGGAGCCGTGCGGTGCCGCCGGGCAACGCCCTGGAGTGGCTCAAGCAGGGGTGGGCGCTGTTCCTCGTCAATCCGGGCTTGTGGGTGGCGATCACCCTGCTGACCCTCATCGTCTTCATCGGTGTGCAGATCGTGCCCTGGGTCGGCACTCTGGCGGCCTACCTGCTTACCCCGATGCTGTTTGCCGGGCTGCTGCAGGCCGCGGACAAATCCGCCAAGGGTGAGAAGCTCGAAGTCGGCGACATGTTTGCCGGTTTTCGCGTGAATTCGCGCCAGCTTGTCCATGTTGGCGTCCTGTACATGGTCGCGATGCTGGTTATCCTGATGGTCGGGGTGATGATCGGCGGCGGCAGCATGGCCGGCGGCCTGCTGCTCGGACGTATGGCCGGGGCGGGGGTGGCGGTTGGCGGGATGATGTTCTCGCTGCTCGTTACCCTGTTGCTCACCGTGCCCTTGATGATGGGGGTCTGGTTCGCGCCGGCGCTCGTCCTGTTCAATGGCATGGATGCGGTCGATGCCCTCAAGGCCAGTTTCTCCGCCAACCTCAAGAATCTGGTGCCGATGCTGATCTACAGCATCTTCGTCCTGGTTCTGGCCTTCTTTGCCGCCCTGCCCGCAGGTCTCGGCTTTCTGATTCTTGTCCCGGTTCTCGCTGGCTCGATCTATGCGCAGTATCGGGATATCTTTGTCGCTAACTGATTGAATTGCGAAGCGCTGGCCGCCCGGCTAGCCTTCCCGTTGTGAGTCTATGCAAGCTCTGAATCTTTCCGCTCTTCGTGGCTGGCGCTGGATGGCCGAAGGCTTCCGGTTGTTCCGCAAAAAACAGTTGATGGTTACCCTGGTCGTCCTTGGCTACTGGATGCTGATGGGCGTGATCAATGCCTTGCCGGTGATCGGGCAGGTCGGGGCGACTTTGCTGATTCCCGTTTTTTCGGTCAGCCTGATGAATCTCTTCCGCCTGGTTGAGGCCGAGGAAACCATCCCGCCGCAGATCCTGTTCTCGGGTTTTCGCCGCAACCTGGGTACCCTGGTGGTGCTGGGGTTTGCTTACGGGGCATTCAGCGTCGGGATTCTTGGTCTTGTCTCGGTGATCGATGGGGGGGTGCTGCTGCGGCTCATCGTGCTCGGTGAGCGCCCGACTGGCGACGTGCTGATCAGTGGCGACGTGATCGTTGCCGGCCAGCTGGCGATGGCCATGTTCATCCCGCTGATCATGGCTTTCTGGTTCGCGCCGGTGCTCGTCGCCTGGCACAACCTGCAGGCCGCCAAGGCGCTGTTTTTCAGCCTCGTTGCCTGCGCCCGTAATTGGCGCGTCTTTCTGGCTTACGCCGGAGCGGCGCTGCTGTTCGGGGCCATCCTGCCGGGCGTCGTCGTCGGCATGCTGAGCCTGATGTTTGCCGATGCCTCCAGGGTCTTTTCCGTGGTGTTTACCACGCTGATCGTTCTCGTCATCCTGCCGACGCTCAACGCCAGCTTCTATGTGAGCTACCGCGAGGTTTTCGTCACCGACGAGGATGATGACCGCAACGCGAATGGCTGAGGCGCCGCTGGGCCTTTACGGCGGCACCTTCGACCCGGTGCACCTCGGGCATTTGCGCCTCGCCGAAGAGGCCGTGGACGCGCTGGGCCTTTCCGGGGTGCGCTGGATTCCCGCCGGGCAACCCCTGCTGCGCGATGCGCCGCGCGCGGATGCGCGCACCCGGCTGGCCATGGTGCGCGTAGCGACCGAGGGCAATCCTCGCTTCTCGGTCGATGCGGCTGAAGTCGAGGCCGAGCGCCCGAGCTATACCGTGCCGACCCTTGAGCGCTTGCGCCAGGACAATGTGCTTGGCGGCGCGCGACCGCTGGTGCTGCTGGTCGGCGCCGATGCCTTCACCGGGATGGTTTCCTGGCACCGCTGGGAGCGCCTGTTCGAGCTGGCGCACATCGGTGTCGCGCATCGCCCCGGCTATCGGCTCGAGGACGCCGCGCTGCCCTCGGCGCTTGCCGAACAACTGGCCAAGCGCGGGGGCGCTTCCCCGGCAGATTTGCGCGCCAGCCCGGCTGGACGCATTGCCACCTTCGCCATGACTCAGCTCGACATTTCGGCAACCCGCATCCGGGCGGCGCTGTCCAAGGGTGAGAGCGTGCGCTACCTGTTGCCCGAGGCGCTGCTCGGGTACATCCAGAACCACCGACTGTACACGGAGTAAGCCTGTTCCATGAATGCAAAACAACTTGCCGACCTGGCCGTTGCCGCCCTTGAAGACATCAAGGGGCGGGAGATCGAAGTCATCGATACCAGCCGTCTGACCCCGCTGTTTGAGTACATCGTCGTCGCCAGCGGCGACTCCAATCGTCAGGTGCGTTCGCTGGCCCGCAACGTGCATGACAAGCTGCGCGAGGCTGGCCAAGAGGTGCTCTCGGTCGAGGGCGAGGATGCCGGCGAGTGGGTGCTGGTCGACTTGGGCAGCGTGGTCGTCCATGTCATGCAGCCGGCCATCCGCAGCTATTACAACCTGGAGGAACTATGGGGCGGGCACGGGCCGGCGCGGGTGCGTCAGGCCAGCCGCCCAAGCGGTGCCGCCGGGGCCTGATTCCACGATCCGCCCCCAGTTCAGGGTAACGCTGAATGAAACTCGGGATTCTCGCCGTCGGCCACAAGCTGCCGGACTGGGTTGCCGCAGGCTGTGCCGAGTACATCAAGCGCATGCCGCGCGAGCTGCCGCTCGTGGTTCAGGAAATCAAGCCGGAGCCGCGTGCCGGCAAAAATCGCGAGCAACTGCTTGCCGCCGAACGCACACGGCTCGATGCCGCCTTGGCAAATTATGGGCGCATCGTCGTGCTCGACGAGCGCGGGGTCGATCTGTCGACGCTCAAACTCGCCGAACGGCTGGAACACTGGATGCGTGAGGGCGGCGATACGGCGTTCGTGATCGGCGGCGCTGACGGGATCGACCCGGCGATCAAGGCGCGCGCCGATGACTCGATCCGTCTCTCCAGCCTGACCCTGCCGCACGCCATGGCCCGCCTGGTGCTCTGCGAACAGCTTTACCGTGCGCTGAGCGTCGTCCGCAACCATCCCTACCACCGTGAAGGCTGAGCCGCATGGCCATCCAGTACAGTCCGCCACGCCTCTACCTCGCCTCGCGTAGCCCACGGCGACGGGAATTGCTGACCCAGATCGGGGTGACGTTCGATACGCTTTTCTTTCGCAGCGATACACGGGCCGATGCCGAGGTCGACGAGACACCATTTCCCGGAGAGAATCCGCGCGTGTATGTGGAGCGCGTGGCACGGGCCAAGGCCGAGCATGGCGTGCGCATCGTCACGCAACGCAGGTTGCGGCCGCAGCTTGTGCTGGCGGCGGATACCACGCTGGAGTTCGAGGGCGAGGTGATCGGTAAACCGGTGGATGTCGCCGATGCGGCGCGCATCCTGCGCCGCCTTGCGGGGCAGACCCACCGTGTGCTGACTGCCGTGGCCGTGGCGGACGGTGATCGGCTGGAGAGCGTGGTCTCGTGCAGCGAGGTGCGTTTCGGCGTGCTCGACGAGGCGACAATCCGCCGTTATGTGGCCAGCGGCGAGCCGATGGACAAGGCCGGCGCTTACGGCATCCAGGGTGCTGCCGGTGCCTTCGTCGAGCATATCGCCGGCAGCTACAGCGGGGTCATGGGCTTGCCGCTGTACGACACGGTGGCATTGTTGCGGCGCTTCAATCCGGGGTTTGCCTGATGGTGTGATGGCTCACGCCGTCATTGACTCCTCTTTGTGCTTGATCATAATGGAAGCGTAGCCTCGTGCAGCACTTCCCATTTGACGTCGGCCAAGGAGGTATTCCATGCTTAAGTCATTGCAGGCGCGCATTCTGGCGTTTGTTATCGCGTTGCTGGCAGGTGCGGTATTTGCTGTCGGTCTGTTGTCTTACCAGCAATTACGCAGCCAGTTGCTCGACGGGATTGAGCGCGATGCGCGCAGCGCCACGACCGGAAATGCCTTTGCGGTTGGTGAGTGGCTGGACACCCGGGCGGCGATGATCGCTTCGCTGCGCCCGGTTGCCGGCCGTCCGGATGCGGCGGATTACTATGCGCGCTATGCCGAGGCCGGAGGCTTCGACCTCGTGTATGCCGGCTCGCCGGACAAACGCATGGTCTTCTCCAAGCCGCAGAACGTTCCCGAGGGCTATGATCCGACCCAGCGTCCATGGTACAAGGGCGCCGAGGAGGCCGGCCCGGGCAAGGTGTTCGTCAGTAAACCCTACGTCGATGCCTTTACCGGTGCGCTGATCATGTCGCTTGCCGCAGTCGTTCAGGAGGGAGGAAAAACCAAGGCGGTGGTGGCTAACGACATGTCCATTGCCACCGTGGTCAAAGAAATTCTCTCGGTGCGCCTGCCGGGCGAGGGCTTCGCCTTCATCGTGCACAAGGATGGGACGCTCCTCGTGCACCCCAACAAGGAAGTGTTGCTCAAGCCGGTGACATCGATCATCGCGGAGCTTACGACGGAGCGGATCGCCCAGGCCGCAAGCAGCGGCAAGATGTTCACCGCGCAGCGGGCCGATGGAGAGCGTTTCATGCTGCTCTCGCCGGTCAAGAACAGTGACTGGATTCTCGGGGTTTCCTTATCCAAGGCTGTCGTCCTGCAGCCGCTCAACCACTTGCTGTGGGCCCTGGCCGGGGCACTGCTGGTCGTGGTGGTGGTTGCCGGCGCGCTCGCCGGGACAGTCACCCGCTCGATGCTCACCGGCCTGCGCCAGATTCGCGACCGGATGCAGGATATCGCCAAAGGCGGGGGAGATCTCACGGTGCGCCTCGACATCAAGAGCGAGGACGAAATCGGGCAGACGGCCGAGTCGTTCAACCGTTTCCTCGAGCAATTGGGCAGCATGTTCGGCAGCCTGCGCGATGAGGCCAACAACCTGGCAGATGGCGTGCAGCGTCTCAATGCGGTGATCGACACGATTGCCAGCGAGTCGATGCAGCTGTCCGAGACGGCCAGCGCTAATGCGGCAGCAATCGAGGAAATTACCGTGGCCGTCTCGCACATTGCCGACAACGCGCACGATGTCGACAGTTTGATGCGCGACACCGAAGGCCTCTCGCGGCACAGTGTCGAGGATGTCGGTGCGGTGGCGCGCGATGCCGAGAATTCCGGGCGTCAGGTCGAAGAGCTGTCGGGAATTCTTGAGAGCTTGGACAGCCGTTCGCAAGAGATCAGTGGCATCGTCAATGTGATCAAGGGTATTGCCGATCAGACCAACCTGCTGGCGCTCAACGCGGCCATCGAAGCGGCTCGCGCGGGCGAACAGGGGCGCGGATTTGCGGTGGTGGCCGACGAGGTGCGCAAGCTCGCGGAAGGCACAGCCAAGGCAACGATCGAGATCGCCAAGATGATCGATGCCGTACGCGAACAGACGGGGCATGCCGGCGCAACGATGAGCACGACGGTGGAAACGGTACGGCGCGGTGTGGACTTGTCGCGCTCGGCCGCAGAGCGTATTTCCGAGATCGAGCAGAAAATCCGGCACGCGGTGGAACGGGTTGGCGACATTGCCTTGTCGACCAATGAGCAGAAAGGGGCGACGACCTCCATGGCTCAGTCCACCGAGCAGATCAACAACCGGGTGATGGCCGAGGACGAGGCCATCCAGGTGGCGCGGCGAGAATTGACGGAGCTGGCCCAGCGCGCCGGGAAAACACGCCAGTTGCTCTCCGGCTTCCGCCTGTAGGGTGGCTGCGGCTTCGCGACGATAGCGGTAGGGCATCCGACGGGCACCTGCGGGTGCCCGTCAATTTTTGGGTGCGGCTTACGTTGCGCCGTGTGTGTTACAGCAGCCGTTACCGATTAAGGCAGGTGGTGTGCTTGGTCAGGTACAGAGACAGACGTTCAGCGACTTCCGCGACACCGTCTGCCGTGGGAGGAAGGGGGGCGGGCTGTTGCCACAGGGCGAGCAGGGCCTCGGCCAGTTCGCCGTGGTGCAGATCGCGGGCGCTGACCTCAAGCGCTCTTGCGTTGGCGTGCAGCCAGGCGATCAGTGCGTCCTGTTCGGGCCAGTCCGGGCGGCGCAGGTAGAGCACTGGCGTGCCGGCGCACGCAGCCTCGACGAAGGTGCCGTAGCCCGGCTTGGTCAGGACGGCATCGACGCTGGCGAGCACGTCGGAGAAAGAGAAGGGCAGGTCGCTCAGAGCAGGGGTGCCAGTTGCTCCGTGGCTCGCGGGGGTGCCGTTCAGCCAGCACACCCCAGGGATTGGCGGCCAGTCGACAAGAGGGAGCTCTTTTGGAATGCCGCCAAAGGCGATCAGCACGATGCGTGATGTCTCGGGGCAACCAAGGGCGGTGCGGAGTTCGTTGCGGCGGGGCTGGGCCGGCAAGGCGACGGGAGGCAGATCGCATACCCTGGACAGGCGCGGCATCGGCATGGCCGGGGTCAGGCGCAGGAAAGAGGCTCCCGCGTAAGCCGCGTCGATTTCAGCCTGGATGGATGGCGCCCACGGCTGGCCCGCAAAAAAATGGGCAAAAAGATCGGCCCAGTTGAGCGAGCACATGGCCAGGCTTGGAATCCCCGCACGGGTGGCGCCAGCCAGCGGCAGGTAGGCGACGTTGCTCAGCACCAGGTCTGGCGCGAGGGCATGCAGCCAGGCCGCCTCGTCGGCTACGCGCGCCGGCCAGTCGGTGTGCGCCGTGCGGTAGGCTTGTGCGCTTGCCGCGAGGTCGATGTCGGTAGCGTCGCGCATGACGTAGCCGAAATCGCTGGCGCCTTCGATGTGGGTGAACTGGCCCGCAAGGCGCGCCTGCAGCCGGTGTTTCGGCAGGGCGCTGCGTATCGTAAGCCGGAGGCAGGGCAAGCGATGGCGCAGGGCGTTGAGCACTGGCGCGGTTTGCGCCAAGTGCCCGAGACCGTGCGCCGAGATGTCAACGAAGAGGTGCGGGCCAGGTGTTGCGTCGTTCACAGGAAACGTGCCAACAGGGCGCCGCCGAGGTCGGCCGGCAGGGGGATGAATACGCGGTGACCGTTGCCCGGGGCCACGGTCATGGCGTCCCCCGCTGCATTGCGCATCGAATCGAGGATCATCTCCCGGTTGCCGGAAGGGTGGATGATCTCCAGCCGATCGCCGACCGAGAAGCGATTCTTGACCTCGATTTCAGCCAGGCCGTTGTTCGCGTTCCAGCCGATGACGTCGCCGACGTACAGGCTGCGCGACGACTCGGAGTGGCCGCGCAGATAGTTCTGGCGTTCGCTGTCGTGGTGGCGTTGATAGAAACCGTCGGTGTAACCGCGGTTGGCAAGGCCTTCAAGCGCGCCGAGCAGGGTTGGGTCGAACGGGCGGCCAGCGCGAGCGTCGTCGATTGCCCGGCGATAGCTCTGGCAGGCACGGGCAACGTAATACGGCGATTTGGTGCGTCCTTCGATCTTGAGCGAATCGACCCCGATGGCGATGAGCCGCTCGACATGTTCGATGGCGCGTAGATCCTTCGAGTTCATGATGTAGGTGCCGTGCTCGTCTTCCTCGATGGGCATCAGTTCGCCGGGGCGTTCGCGCTCCTCGAGCAGCCAGACGCGTTGTTCGGGCGAGCTGGCGCAGGCTTGCACATCGCCCGTGGCGTCCGGCGCGGCGCCCTGAACCTGGTAGTCCCAGCGGCAAGCGTTGGTGCACGTGCCCTGATTGGGGTCGCGGCGATTGAAGTAACCCGAGAGCAGGCAGCGGCCCGAGTAGGCGATGCACAGCGCGCCATGCACGAAAACTTCGAGTTCGATGTCCGGGCATTCCTGGCGGATTTCAGCGACTTCGTCGAGCGAAAGTTCGCGCGAGAGAATGATGCGCTGCACGCCGAGCTTCTTCCAGAAGCGTACCGCAGCGAAATTGACCGTGTTGGCCTGTACCGAGAGGTGGATAGTCTGCTCCGGCCAGGCTTCGCGCACCATGTCGATGAGGCCGGGGTCGGCCATGATCAGCGCGTCCGGTCTGAGGGCGATGACCGGTGCCATGTCCGCGAGGTAGGTGCGTACCTTGGCGTTGTGCGGCAGGACGTTGCTTACCACATAGAAGGATTTGCCGGCGGAGTGGGCTTCGGCAATGGCTTCGCCGAGCGTTTCCAGGCGGCCGAATTCGTTATTGCGTACGCGCAGGCTGTAGCGCGGCTGGCCGGCATACACGGCATCGGCGCCGAAAGCGAACGCAGTGCGCATCATGGCGCGCGAGCCTGCCGGCGCGAGCAATTCCGGGCCGGGTCGTGACATGGTCATGGGTTTTTCCGGGGGGAGAAGAGGTAGAATGCTAAGAACCCCAATTTTACCCGCATTCAGATCGGCATCCCATGTCCGAAGACATCCTGATCAATTTCACGCCACAGGAAACGCGAGTGGCGATCATGCAGCAAGGCGCGGTGCAGGAATTGCACATCGAGCGCAATGCCTCGCGTGGCCTGGTCGGCAACATTTACATCGGTCGGGTGGTGCGCATCCTGCCCGGGATGCAGTCGGCGTTCATCGACATCGGTCTTGAACGCACTGCCTTCCTGCACGTCGCCGATATCTGGGAATCGCGTCAGGCCAACGAGGCGCCGCGCCCCATCGAACGTCAATTGTTCGAGGGACAGAGCGTGATGGTGCAGGTGATCAAGGATCCGATCGGCACCAAGGGGGCGCGCCTGACGACGCAGATGTCGATCGCCGGCCGGATGCTGGTCTATCTGCCGCAGGACAAACACATCGGCATTTCCCAGCGCATCGAGGATGAGCGCGAACGGGAAACCTTGCGCGAACGACTCACCCGCCTGGTGCCTGCTGACGAGGCCGGCGGCTTCATCGTGCGCACCATGGCCGAGGGCGCCAGCGAGGGCGAGCTCGCCAACGATATCGAGTACCTGCGCAAGATCTGGCGCGATATTGTGCTGCAGAGCAAGTGCGCCCCGCCGCCTGCGCTGGTCTACCAGGAGCTTTTTCTCGGTCTGCGCGTGCTGCGTGACTTCGTCAATCCCGATACCGCCAGCATCGTCATCGACTCGCGCGAGAATTATCAGAAATTGTCGGCGTTTGCGGCCGAGTTTACGCCCCAGGTTGCCCCTTTGCTCAACCACTATGTCGGCGAGCGCCCCTTGTTCGACCTCTACGGTGTCGAGGTCGAGATCGAAAAGGCCCTGGCGCGGCGCGTCGACCTCAAGTCCGGGGGCTATCTGATCATCGACCAGACCGAGGCGATGACTACCATCGATGTCAACACCGGGGGTTTTGTCGGCGTCCGCAATTTTGATGACACGGTCTTCAAGACCAATCTCGAAGCGGCGCACACCATCGCCCGGCAGCTTCGCCTGCGCAATCTCGGCGGCATCATCATCATCGACTTCATCGATATGGACAGCGAAGATCACCGGTCTGCGGTGTTGAGCGAATTCAACAAGGCACTGGAGCGAGATCACACGCGTTTGACGGTCAATGGGTTTACCGCGTTGGGACTGGTCGAAATGACCCGCAAGCGGACGCGCGAATCGCTTGCCCACATCCTGTGCGAGCCATGCCCCACCTGCAGCGGGCGCGGCGAAGTGAAGACGGCGCGCACGGTATGCTACGAGATCCTGCGCGAGTTGTTGCGCGAGGCACGCCAGTTCAACGCTCGCGAACTGCGCGTGCTGGCCAGCGTGCAGGTGATCGATGTGTTCCTCGATGAGGAGTCGCAGGGGTTGGCGATGCTCTCGGAATTCATCGGGAAACCGATCTCGCTCAAGTCGGAGCCGAGCTACGGCCAGGAGCAGTACGACATCGTGCTGTTGTAAGTCGAGCCTGGGCGGGCTTTTCCGGCGATTTTGTAACAATCCGGCGCTTGTGCCGATTCCCCGT
>CAZHFS010000048.1:0-13184 GCA_964531885.1 uncultured Propionivibrio sp. | reverse complement strand
GCCAAGCTGGCGGCACGCTGTGTCTTGCGTCATGGAGCAAGCAAGGTTGCTCTGGTGACCACCGACGGCTACCGGATTGGTGCCTACGAACAGTTGCGTATTTATGGCCGTATTCTTGGCGTTTCGGTGCATCTTGTGAAGGATGCCGCTGAGCTGCGTCAGACACTGCTTGATCTGCAGCACAAGCACATGGTGCTGATCGATACCATGGGGATGAGTCAGCGTGACAAGTTGGTCGCCGATCAGGTTGCCATGTTCGAGGGAAGTTCGGTCAAGCGCCTGTTGCTGCTCTCGGCAACCGGGCGAGGCGATACGCTGGACGATGTGGTGCGTGCCTATTACGGCCCTGATGTGGTCGGCTGCATTCTGAGCAAGGTCGATGAGGCGGCTGGTCTTGCGGCTGCACTTGATGTCATCATGCGCCATAACCTGCGGCTGCATTACGTTTCCAACGGTCAGCGCGTGCCAGAAGACCTGCATTTACCGAATCGTTCCTACCTGCTGCATCGAGCATTCAAGGATGTCCCGGAGGTGTCCCCGCACCGTCTTTCCGGGCAGGAGCCGGGTTTGATGATGTCGACGGCCGGCTTGATGGCTGTAGGCGGGCAGCGTGGTTGAACAAACGGATTACCGGGGTGACCAGGCCGCGGGCCTGAGGCGCTTGTTTGGGCATCAGACAACGCGGGTGATCACCTTCGTTGGTGGAAGCGCCGGAGTCGGACGCAGTACCATTGTCGCCAATCTTGCGCTGGCACTCGGCCGGCTCGGGAAGGAGGTGCTGGTCCTTGACGAGAACACCCGGGGCGGGGTGGCGGCGTGTTACGGTGCGCTTGCCCGTAACGATCTCTTGCAGGTCGTTAATCGCGAAAAGGGGTTGGAAGAAGTCTTGCTGACCGTCGGTCCGGGCGTGCGGGTGTTGCCTGCGGTACGCGCCGTGAGCGAATTGCCTCGGCTGACGCTTGACCAACAGGATAGTCTGCTGGCGGTGCTGTCAGGATTGGTGCCTTGCCCGGACTACATCCTGGTCGATGCCTCGCTCGACCATCCGCTGGGTTTTTCGCCGTTCGGACTCGCTGCGCATGAGACGGTAATCGTGGTGCCACCCACTGCCGGGGCGATAACCGAAGCCTACGCCCTGATCAAAAAAGTCAGTTTGGCCTATGCCAGCCGACATTACCGGGTTCTGGTTAATCGGGCGAGGGCGGTTGAGGATGGTCGGACCATCTTTGGCAACATTGCGCGGGTTACGCATGGGCGCAAATTGGCGCATCTTGAATATGCCGGATGTCTTCCCGTCGATGAACGGCTGAGCCAGGCTGCGCGCTTGTGTCAGCCGGCCGTTGGTTTGTATCCGGAATCGCCTGCGGCGAAACTGTTACGCACGTTGGCCGGTAACATCCTTGATTGGCCGGTCAACGAGGCGGCTGGCCTCGAACAATTCCTGCAACAACTGCTACACTTGAGCCAACGCTACGACCCCGTTGCCATTTACGCGTGATTTCCCCTGCCATGTACAACGCTGCTGGTCAGATCGACAAAGATCAGCTGGTGCAGCGTTTTGCCCCACTCGTCAAGCGGATCGCCTATCACTTGATGGCACGCTTGCCGTCCAGCGTTCAGGTCGAGGATCTGGTGCAGAACGGTATGCTCGGATTGCTTGATGCCCTGGGACGCTTCGAAACGGGCATGGGGGCGCAATTTGAAACCTATGCGGCGCAGCGTATCCGGGGGGCGATGCTCGACGGTTTGCGCGAGAACGACTGGCTGCCGCGCAGCATGCGCCGTGACTTCCGGCGCATTGAAGAGGCCATTGCCCAGCTTGAGCAGAGCCATGGAAGGCCGCCGCTCGAGAAAGAGCTCGCTGCGGCACTCGACATGCCTTTGGTGGAATACCAGAAAATGCTGCAGGAGGCGCGTGGGCATCAGCTCGTGTCTTTTGAGGATCTCGTCGAGGAAGGCGAGGAGGATTTTCTCGAGCGGCATCTGGTCGACGATTCGGGAGATCCTGCACGGATTTTCGAGGATGCCAGTTTGCGCCAGCGTTTGGTTCTGGCGATCGAAGCGCTGCCCGAGCGCGAGAAGCTGATGATGGCGCTTTATTATGAGCAGGATCTCAATTTGCGCGAAATCGGTGAAGTGATGGAGGTGACCGAGTCGCGCGTCTGTCAGCTGCATAGTCAGGCGGTGGCTCGCTTGCGGGTGAAACTGTTTGGTGAGGCGGCAGGCAAGAAACGGGCTCGGCGTAATGGATAAAATCAGTGTACTCGGTCTGCTCTTCGGGATTGCCGCCATCGTCGGCGGGCAACTCCTTGAAGGAGGCAGTATCGGATCCTTGAGTCAGCCGACTGCGCTGGTGATCGTCCTTGGCGGGACGTTGGGGGCGGTGATGCTGCAGAGTCCCTATGCCACGTTTGTGCGCGGCATGCGCATGGTGCGCTGGGTGTGGTACCCCCCCGTGGTGGATCAGGCAGGACTCATCCGCCAGGTTACTGTGTGGAGCCAGTTGTCGCGCCGGGAAGGGCTCTTGGCGCTCGAAAACTCGCTCAACCAGTTGAAGGATCCTTTTGCCCGCAAGGGGCTGCAGTTGCTGGTCGATGGCGCTGAGCCCGAGCGCTTGCGTGAGGTGCTGGAGGTCGAGATCGATGCCTTCGAGCAGCAGCAGCGTTCAGCCGCACGCATTTGGGAAGCCGCCGGGGGCTATTCGCCGACGATCGGTATTATGGGGGCGGTGCTTGGCCTCATCCACGTGATGGAAAACCTCTCCGATCCTTCGAAGCTAGGCGCGGGTATTGCCGTTGCGTTTGTGGCGACGATATACGGCGTTGGCTTGGCCAACCTCGTGTTCCTGCCAATGTCGAACAAGCTCAAAGCGCATATTGGGCGGCTGGTGGTGGCGCGCGAAATGCTGGTCGACGGCTTGGTTGGCATCGCCAACGGTGACAATCCGCGCATCATCGAGAGCCGTTTACAAGGCTACATCGTCTGATCATGGCCCGCCGAAAGCGCGAGGAAGAGCACGACAACCACGAGCGGTGGCTGGTTTCCTATGCGGATTTCATTACACTGCTCTTTGCATTTTTTGTCGTGATGTACGCCCTGTCGACGGTTAACGAGGGCAAATACCGCATTCTCAGCGATTCGATGGTGGCGGCGTTCCGCAATATACAGATCAACACCGCCGCGCCGGTCGCGGTGGTCATGCCGCCGCCGATTCCGTCGCTTCCCAAACCCACGGCACCTCAGCAGGCCAAAACGGCAGAAACGGCGAAGCAGGAGGCGGTGCGACAAAAACAGCGCGACAAAATGCGCTCTGTCGCAAAAGATATCCTGGATGTGATGGCCCCCTTGATCGAACAAGGAAAGGTGCGGGTCATCGAGACGAGCCGTGGCGTGACCATCGAAATCAATGATAGTGTGCTTTTCTCTCCGGGGCAGGCCCTGTTGCAGGTTCCGGTGACGCGTGCTTTGCGAGCAATTGCCGAAGTGCTCGCGCCCACCGAATTTCCGGTGACGATCGAAGGGCATACCGACAACGTGCCGATACGTACGGTGCAGTTTCCTTCCAACTGGGAACTGTCAGCCGTGCGGGCAACGACCGTGCTGCGCCTGTTCGCCGAGGCCGGGGTGAGTGCTGATCGGCTAACCGCCATTGGTTATGCCGATACCCGGCCGGTGGAGTCAAATGTGCTGGCCGATGGGCGGGCGCGCAACCGTCGGGTGAGCATCCTGATTGATTCGGCCGGTCCGGAAAAGGGGAAAGAAGTCGGGATTGACGGAGGCCCCTCTCCTCCGCCTTAAGCTCTTCTGGAAATCGCTTGCAGGGCGATCAGGGTTTGACCGTGTGGGAAGGCCGTGGCAGCGGCTTATACCGCATCCTTGATGCGGCCTTGTCCAGGGGGGGCGTACTGGCCATCCGGACCATAGAGATCGAGGCCGCGCTGGGCCCCTTGGAGCGTTTCAAGGGCACGGCTATTGTGCTGCATGCGAATGTTGATCAACTCGCCGTTCTGGCGGTTGATTTCACGCGCTTCGGAGGCCAGGGCCAAGGTATTTGCCCAGCAGGTACGGGATTGCGCATTGTCCGTGGCGTGGGATAGCCACGCTTCGACGCTGTTGCGCTCGTCAGCGAAGCCCTGTTCGGTCAGCGCTGCGTTACGCCGCCTGGCCAGACTCTCCAGTGTTCTGGCCAAACCATCCTTGCGTTCGGTGAGTGCGGGAAGCATGTCCATCTCGGCGGCATTGCCGCTGGTCAGGACAGCCTGCTCCTGACGGAGCAGGGCTAAAAATTCACGAATGGCCTGATTCTCTTGATCGAGGAGAGTTTCCAGGTTGTCGCGAGGAGTCATCGTCGTTTCAGGCTTGACGGCGGGCGTCAACAAGTTCGCGCGCAGAAGTAATCAGGCGGTCAGCAATGGCGTTCGGGTTGATCGAAAAGCGCCCTTCGGCGATGGCCTGTTTGATTTCTGCAACGCGGGCGGCATCGAAAGGCTGGGTGTTGTCGGTTGAGAGCAGTTGGGCGGCGAGTCCGCTCAACTTGACGTCGTCACTTTTGGCTTCGTCAGTACGGTTTGCGCCTGGTTTGCGCGAGTTCTGAACGTTCAGTGACGCAGTGGGTTTGGTTGAGCTTTCGATTTTCATGGTTGGGCCTCGAGTCTGTCCTGCTTACGGACACTTACGGCAGTGTTAACAATAACTTTAGCATTGTTTCCGTTGTTTTCGTACAACTTGCCAGCGCAATGTGCCACCACAAAGGCATAGCCGGCGGGGCTATGCTCGCCAGTGGGCTAGTGCGTGATTTCGACGATCCCGCCACTGCGGGCGATGCCGCTCAGTGTTTGACCAGAGGGTGAGCGCACCTGGACAACTTGACCTTCCGAGGCATTGTTCAAAGCGCGACCTTCGCTGCTGACGCTGAAGCCGGCCCCTTGTGAGACCGTGCGTACGCTTTGCCCTTGCTGGACGACCCAAGGCGCGGTGAGTTGATCGCTGCGTAAAGGCTGACCAGCCGAAAGTCCGTTTTTAAGGGTTTTTCCTACCGCTTGTGCCGGTTCGCTGACGACTGTGCTTGGGAGGCGGCCAAGATCACCGTGGCGCACGATGAAGTCCTGCGGGGCGATGCGCTGGCCGGCAGTCAGCGTTCGCGCGGTGACTAGGTATTGCCCTTGGACGAAGATCTGGACTGGAACGTATATCGTCCAGTTGGCCGGGCCCTGGCAGCGCACACCCACCGTGGCGCGCCCCCAGAGTCGGGTGCCAGCGGGAAGGAATGGTTCGAATACGCTGCACGGCGCCAGTTGCACATTGGGATCGAGGGGGTCAATGCTGAAGCTGACTTTGCCTGGCATGCCTTGGGTCTGGGTGCGCAGGAAGTCTTCAAGGACGGTGTGCAATGAAGGTGCTTGCGCATGCGTTGCCAATGCGGCCGCTGCCAACAGCACTCCGGCAAGCAAATGCATGCTGATTCGAGGAAACAAAGCGGAACGGTTCATGCTGTGTATTGTGCCTGAAGGCGCTTGGATCAGGTGAGTCAGGTGGCGCATTTCGCCGTGCGCGAGGGGCGGGCGGCAAAACTTGCCGATCTGGCACGGGTTTGGCCGTGAGTAATTGAGTGGGGTAGCAGGATCGCCTGGATTTGAAGGCTTTAGGGTGTGGCATGTTTGTTGCTTTTGTGTTGCTATCAATCCTGCTCATGGAGTAGTCGTGAACGTAGTCAGCAAGTTCGATGAGGCCATCGCCTTCCAGTCCAAGGCACTGGGGCTGCGGGCCTATCGCCAGCAGGTACTGGCCGAGAATATTGCCAATGCCGATACGCCGAACTACAAGGCGCGCGACTTCAGTTTCAAGTCGGCCCTCGATTCTGCGATGGCCGGGCGAGCTACGGGAGGGTTGGCCATGGAACGTACGGCACCTGGTCATCTTTCTGGTACGACAGGCCGGGCTCTGGCAGATCTCAAGTTCCGTCAGCCAATGCAGAGCAGTGCCGACGGCAATACGGTCGAAATGGACGTTGAGCGTGCCGAATTTGCCGAAAACGCGCTGCGCTATGAAGCTAGTCTGACCTTCATCAACAGCCGGATCAAGGGTCTGATGACGGCCATTCAGGGGCAATCCGCATGAGCATGTTCAATGTTTATCAAGTCGCTGGCAGTGCGCTGACCGCACAGTCACTTCGCCTGAATGCCGTGGCCAGCAACCTGGCCAACGCCGAAAGCATTGCCGGGCCAGACGGCAAGCCCTATCGCGCCAAACAGGTAGTTTTCGAGGCGGCGCCCGTGGCCGGTACGGCTGCGCAGGGTGTGCGCGTCAAGCAGGTCGTGGAGGATGCGAGCCCGGGGCGTTTGGTCTATGACCCGCGCAGTCCCGCAGCGAATGAGCAAGGGTACGTCACGATGCCGAATGTCAGTGCGGTCGATGAGATGGTCAACATGATTTCGGCTTCACGTTCCTACCAGACGAATGTGGAAGTGATGAACACGGCCAAGCAGCTGCTCTTGAGAACGCTGTCTCTTGGCCAGTAAGGACGCAAGGAGAAAATGATGGCAAATGTGCAAACGCCCGGCAATTCGTCAGTTCCTGCGAATGACGTACTGTATAAGTACGGAGCGAGCAGTCGCACCGGCGCGAGCGGTGAAGCGTCGTCAGTGGATGATCAGCAGAATCGTTTCCTGAAACTCCTGGTGACCCAGCTGAAAAATCAGGATCCACTCAATCCCTTGGATAACGCACAGATGACCAGCCAGCTGGCCCAGATGAGTACGGTGTCGGGCATTGAGAAGCTCAATACCACGCTGGGTGGCCTGGTCGATAGCCTGGGTAACTCGCAGACCATGCAGGCTTCGGCAATGATCGGCAAAAAAGTCCTGGTGCCCGGCAATAAGTTGGCCCTTGCCGGTGGGCAGGCCATTGCCGGTGTTGGCTTGGCCTCACCGGCAGACGAGGTGACGGTGAGCGTGCTGGATGTGAACGGCAGGGTTGTACAGAGCCAGAAGCTGGGCGCGCAGCCGGCCGGCGTGCTTGATTTTGTCTGGGACGGAAAAAATGACAGTGGCGCGACGGTGCCTGACGGGAACTACACCTTCAAAGTCGATGCGGTACGTGCCGGAGCCGGAGTAAAGGTTGAAGCGCTGAATGTTGGCACGGTTTCTGCTGTAGTCCGCTCAAGCAGTGGTTTTAAGCTCGATCTCGGCGCGTTGGGTAGCGTCGATTTCAAGAGTGTGCAAGAAATTCTTTGACGATCCAGCGGGATCAGGAGACAGATCATGGCATTCCAGCAAGGTTTAAGCGGACTGAATTCGGCTTCCAAGGCGCTTGACGTGGTGAGTAATAACGTCGCGAACGGAAGCACGGTGGGGTTCAAGACATCCACTCCGCATTTTTCGGACGTTTATGCGGCATCGCTGAGCGGTGGCGGAGCTTCGCAGGTCGGTATCGGTTCGTCTCTAAGCGGCATCATGCAGCAATTCACGCAGGGTAATATCACCTCGACCAGCAACCCGCTCGACATCGCGATCAACGGCGGCGGTTTTTTCAAGCTGACTCAGGGCAATGTCTTGTCCTATTCGCGCAATGGCCAATTCCATGCCGATAAATTCGGCTATATCGTCAATGACCAGGGCGGCCAGTTGATGGGCTATGCGGCGACCAATACAGGAACCATCGTGGCTTCGACGCCGGTCCCGCTTCAGCTCAGCAAGGCCAATCTGGCGCCTCAGCCTACCGGTGCGGCGCTGGGTGGCAACGCGACGGCCGTACTCAATCTTGACTCGCGTTCCTCGCTGCCGTCGATCTCACCGTTCAATTTCCAAAACCCGCTGACGTACAACTACTCAACCTCGATGACGGTGTACGATTCGCTCGGTTCCGATCACGCCATGACCATGTATTTCGTGAAGACGGCTGCAGTGGCGCCTTCGACCTGGAACGTGTGGGCTACCCTCGATGGTGCGCAGCCGGTGCAGATGGCGGATCTGACCTTCAACTCCAATGGTGCCCTGACCGCGGCAACCCCGACCGCTTTGCCGGCAACCTGGACGCTGACCAATGGCGCCACAACCCCGTTGGGGAGTGGTCTGCCGAACTGGCTGATCGATTTCACCGGCACGACGAATTATGGCGGCGTCAGTACAGTGAATTCCACTTCACAAGGCGGTTACGCGCAAGGGTCTTTGTCCGGGGTGAGCGTCGCCGCCGACGGGATCATCAAGGGGAACTACAGCAATGGGCAATCGAAGAATCTCGGTCAGATTACCTTGACCGATTTCCCGAACCCGAACGGGTTGATCAGCACTGGCAATAACCAGTGGCAGGAAACGTCCGCATCGGGTAACGGACTCGATGGCGCGCCGGGGGCTGGCGTACGTGGCAGCCTGCAATCGACAGCGATTGAGGAGTCGAACGTCGATCTGACCGCTGAGTTGGTCAATATGATTACCTTGCAGCGTAACTACCAGTCCAACGCGCAATCGATCAAGACGCAGGACCAGATTCTTCAGACGCTGGTGAACCTGCGCTAACCGTAGCGCTGAACCACCAGGGACAGTAGGGTCTATAAGGGAAAACGGGGCATGGATCGGCTGATCTATACGGCGATGAGCGGGGCCAAGCAGGCCTTCATCCAGCAGGCAGGGGTGGCGCACAACCTGGCTAATGCGACGACCACCGGCTATCGGGCCATGGAGCACAAATTCCGTGCGGTGCCGGTGCAAGGCGAGGGTGCTTCGACTCGCGCTTTCGTGGTCGATGCGTCGGTCGCCAATGTGTTCGATCAGGGGCCCTTGCAGGCCACCGGGCGCCCTCTGGATGTGGCGGTACTCGGGGCAGGGTGGATGGCAGTTGAAACGGCCGAAGGCGGAGAGGCCTATACCCGTGCCGGTAATCTGCAGGTCAATGCCAACGGTCAGTTGCAGACGGCGGCTGGTCGCAACGTTCTCGGTGATGGTGGGCCGATTGCCATTCCTCCCGATAACTCGATCAGTATTGCGCCGGACGGAACGGTATCAGCCGTGCCGCGCTTCGGTACGCCGAACAACGTGAACGTGGTTGGGCGCATCAAGCTGGTTAATCCGGCTGAGAATGAATTGGTGCGTGGCGACGACGGTTTGTTTCGAACGCGCAACCGGGAGCCTGCCCCCATTGACGAAAACGTCAAACTGGCCCCGGAGGCTCTTGAAGGAAGCAATGTCAATTCCGTCGACGCGATGGTCAATATGATCAGCCTTGCTAGGCAGTTCGAGATGCAGATCAAGATGCTGCAAATGGCCGATGCCAATGCGGGCCGGGCCACGCAACTCCTGTCCAATAACCGATAATAAGTAGGAAAAGCAGACCATGATCCGTTCTCTCTGGGTTGCACGCACCGGTCTCGATGCGCAGCAGACGAACCTCGATGTGATTGCCAACAACCTTGCCAACGTCAGTACCAATGGCTTCAAGCGGGGTCAGGCGGTGTTCGAGGATCTCCTCTATCAGACCATGCGTCAGCCCGGCGCCCAGTCGTCGCAGTCTACCCAGGTACCCAGCGGTCTGCAGCTCGGTTCTGGGGTGCGTCCGGTAGCGGTGGTGCGTGTTCACACCCAAGGAAATCTTCAGCAGACCGGTAACGACCTGGATGTCGGCATCAGCGGTGCAGGCTTCCTGCAGGTGTTGCTTCCTGACGGGACGACCGCGTATACCCGTGACGGATCCTTCCAGAAGGATAATCAGGGGCAACTGGTGACTGCCAGCGGTTATCCGGTGCAGCCGAGCGTGACGATTCCTTCCAACGCCACCAGCGTGACAATTTCCAAAGACGGCGTGGTGTCGATTACGCAGGCAGGGTCAAGTGCGACAACCCAAGTCGGGACGATGCAGTT
Organism: uncultured Propionivibrio sp.; assembly: GCA_964531885.1. GTDB lineage: Bacteria > Pseudomonadota > Gammaproteobacteria > Burkholderiales > Rhodocyclaceae > Propionivibrio. The sequence goes on along the minus strand of CAZHFS010000048.1, from coordinate 3,333 downwards.
GGCTACGTTCATTAATGTGGGTGGGTTGCAGGCCGTCGGCGAGAACCTGTTCCTCGAAACCGCTTCCAGTGGCGCGCCAACGCCCAATACCCCGGGCACCAACGGGGCGGGCGTGCTTAACCAGCGCTATGTCGAGACCTCGAACGTCAATGTGGCCGAGGAGCTGGTCACCATGATTCAGACGCAGCGGGCCTACGAGCTCAATTCCAAAGTGGTGTCGACGTCCGATCAGATGCTCGGGCGGTTGACGCAGCTCTAAGGAGGTTGGCCATGAGAGTGGCGTTCCTTGTCTTTGCGCTTAGTTTGAGTTTGCTTGGATGCAATACCGTTCCGCCGACCAACGTGCATCAGCCGATGACGGCGCGCCCCTTGCCGCGCCCGGATACGCAGGCGGCGACTGGCAGTATTTACCAGGCGGGCGTGTCGCGAACTTTGTTCGAGGATCGTCGGGCCCGTTACGTCGGCGATACCTTGACCATCAATATCGCTGAGACGAACTCGGCGTCCTCGAAGTCGAATACCAAGGTCAGTCGGTCTGGAAGCATCAGTGCGTCTGCAGGGCCGGTGACCGGCTTGCCGGGTTCGACGTTCAATGGTTACGGGCTTGAGGGCAAGAACAGCGCCAGCCATGACGGCAAGGGCGAGGCGGCGGCCAATAACGTCTTTACCGGGACGATCACCGTCACCGTGATCGACGTCCTTTCCAACGGTAATCTCCTTGTCTCAGGAGAGAAACAGGTTGCTATCGGTCATGGTACGGAGTACATCCGGCTGTCCGGGGTGGTGAACCCTTATTTCGTCAATGCGGCCAATTCGATCAGTTCGTCGCAGCTTGCCGATGCCCGCATTGAATTCAAGGAAAGTGGTGCCGGGGCTGATGCACAGGCCATGGCCTGGCTGTCGCGTTTCTTCCTGAGCGTGTTGCCTTTCTGATACTGAGACAGGGATAAGAACAATGAACAAGGTCTCCGGCAAGTTCGTCCATGGACTGGCAATTCTTGCCAGTATCCTCTTGCCGCTCATCAGCGGGCCAGCCCACGCGGATCGAATCAAGGATCTGGCCAGTGTACAAGGGGTGCGCAACAACCAGTTGGTCGGTTACGGACTGGTTGTCGGGCTTGATGGGACAGGCGATCAGACGACCCAGACGCCATTTACCACGCAGAGCATCATCAACATGCTGGCCCAACTCGGGACCACGCTGCCGACCACGCAGTCCCTGCAACTCAAGAACGTGGCGGCGGTGATGGTGACCGCCAACCTGCCGCCGTTCGCCCGCGTTGGGCAGCAGATCGATGTGACCGTCTCGTCGATGGGCAATGCCAAGAGTTTGCGTGGTGGAACGCTGGTCATGACGCCGCTCAAAGGGGCGGACGGCCAGATCTATGCGCAGGCGCAGGGCAACTTGCTGATCGGCGGGATCGGGGCTTCGGTCGGCAACAACAAGGCAGTAATCAACCACCTGCTGGCTGGGCGTATTGCCGCAGGGGCGACAGTCGAACGTGAAGTGCCAACGGCGCTTGGACAGGGGCCGTTCATCCACTATGAACTCGGAAACACGGACTTCGGGACGGTGCAGCGGGTCGTCGAAGTGATCAACCGGGAAATGGGGGGAGGGATTGCCCAGGCGGTCGATGGGCGCCTCATTCGCGTTTTTGCTCCGGAGGAACCGAATGCCCGGGTCGCCTTCATGGGGCGGGTGGAGAATCTCGAGGTCCGTCCGATGCAGGGGATGGCTAAGGTGATTGTCAATCCGCGGACGGGTTCGGTGGTGATGAACCAGAAAGTGACGATCGATGCCTGCGCTGTTGCGCACGGGGCGCTTTCCGTGGTGGTGACCAACGACCAGCAGGTCAGTCAGCCGAATCCGCTTACGGGGGGGCAGACCGTTACCACAACCCAGACCGATATCGCCATCAACCAGTCTGGAGGGGCGTTGATGCAGCTCAAGGCGGGGGTCAATCTGGCTGATGTGGTCAAGGCGATCAATGCCTTGGGGGCAAACCCGCAGGATTTGCTTTCGATTCTTCAGGCCATGAAGGCCGCCGGGGCGTTGCGTGCCGATCTCGAAGTGATTTGATCTTGGCCTGAAAATTGCTTGATGTCGGCTCATGAAAGCCGATGACATCAAACAGCGTTTTGTTCTGGATAGCCAGGGAACCGCCGATCTCAAATACCGCCTCAAGCAGGACCCGCAAGGCGGGCTCAAGGAGGCGGCACGGCAGTTCGAGAGCCTGATGCTCACCATGGTCATGAAGAGCATGCGCGACGCCACGCCGCAGGACGGGCTGTTGAGCAGCGATCAGACCCGGTTTTTCAATTCCCTTCTTGATCAACAATTGGCGCTGAACCTCTCCGGGCAGGTCGGCTTCGCCAAGCTTATCGAGCAGCAACTTGGCCGCAATCTCGGTCCAGACAATGCGCCTGATGGCGCAGGAATCCCGGCCGGAACGGGGGCGTCGCCACTCGAGCGCCAACTCACAGCCGCGCAGCTCCAGGCGTTGACCGGGGGGGCCGAGCGTTGGCGCAGTACTGTCCAGGCCGGCTCACAAGCGGCAGCGAGCCAAGGATCGACACAGCCGCCAGCAGCAGCCAGCGATTTTGTGAACCGCATTTGGCCGCATGCGACGGAAGCGGCTCGTTCTTTGGGCGTGCCAGCACATTTCCTGGTGGCGCATGCCGCGTTGGAAACTGGCTGGGGGCGCAGCGAAATCCGGAACGCCAACGGAGTTTCCAGTCACAACTTGTTCGGGATCAAGGCAGGAAAAAGTTGGAACGGTGCATCGGTTGAAGCACAGACAACCGAGTACGTGAACGGCGAGCCTCAAACGGTGCGCGAAAAATTCCGGGCTTACGGTTCCTACAGTGAAGCATTTCGGGATTATGCCAACCTGTTGCGGACCAATCCGCGCTATGCACCGGTTTTGGGGCAGCAAGATGGCACGCAGTTTGCTCGTTCATTACAACAAGGCGGTTATGCCACCGATCCGCAGTACGCCGATAAGCTTGGCCGGATCATCAACGGCATGACGTTGCGGCAAGCCCTGTCCGGCTAATAAGGCCTTAATTTCCGGCTTGTTGGGCCGTTAAGGGTTCGGTAGAGGAGAAAAGCATGTCTTCGATTTTCGGTATAGGCGTCTCGGCACTGCAAAATGCCCAGTATGGGTTGATGACGACCGGCCATAACATCACCAATGTGAATACCGATGGTTATAACCGCCAGCGGGTGATCATCGGTACGAACATTGCGGTGCTGACGGGGGCTGGCTACATCGGCCAAGGGGCGCATGTGTCGACGGTCGAACGCATGTACAGCAGCTTCTTAGGGGCGCA
>CAZHFS010000047.1:5154-13492 GCA_964531885.1 uncultured Propionivibrio sp. | reverse complement strand
CCAAGGGGCAGCTGCCGGTGATGCTCAAGGTGTTCCGCGGCCGGCGGCATTTCGCTCATCTGTTCTACGGTGACTCGACCCACCTGATCAACGTCTTTCTCAACAAGGTGGGGCGGTTCGACAGCATCCATCTGGTGGACGACGGCGCCGCCACCCTGCACCGAGCACACCAGATCGCCACCCGGGTGCTGCACCGTCAGCGCAAGAACTTCACCCCCCGCGGCAGGCTCGGCACGGCCTTGCAGGCCGGCCTCGGCTTGAGCCCGATGTTTCTCTACCGGGCCCGTTTCTTCACCTTCTACCCGATCAGCCAGCCCGAGCTGGCCGGCAAGATCGACCGCAACGAGCTGGCCTTCTGCAAATCGCGGATCGGCGAAAAACCGCGCACCGACGAGGTGTGGTTCATCGGCAGCGACATCCGCGGTGTTTTGCTGGAGCGGCGCGAGGATTACGACGCCTTCCTCGAGCAGGTGCATCGCCGGATCGACCTGTCGAAAGTGGTGTACATCCCCCATCGCAAGGAGCCGGACGACTACCTGGCCGAGATATCGAAGCGCTATGGCATGGAGGTCCGCCGTCTGGAAGCCATCCTCGAGCTCGAACTTGTCAACGCGCCCGCGCTACCCAAGGCCTTCGTGTCCTTCACGAGCAGCGCTCTCGATACCATCGACATTTTGATCAAGCCGCCGATCACCGTGTTCCGTATTCCTGCTGCTGCGATGCACGTCGCGGCCCGAGAGGCTTACAACGAGGTTTACGACGCCATGGCCCGCAAGGGCTTCAATATCGTCGACCTGGACATGCCAGCCACGGCTTGAAGCCGAACACCCCCGAATCCCCAGCGAGGCCCCTCATGCAAAACGTCCTGATCACCGGCGCCGACGGTTTCATCGGCTCCCATCTCACCGAGTTGCTGGTTCGTGAAGGCTACAAGGTCAAGGCCCTGTCCCAGTACAACTCCTTCAACTACTGGGGTTGGCTGGAGGACGTGGACTGCCGCAAGGAGATCGAGGTTCTCAACGGCGACGTGCGTGACTCGCACTACTGCAAGCACATCACCAAGGATGTGGATATCGTCTTCCACCTGGCTGCGCTGATCGCCATCCCTTACTCGTACGTGGCCCCCGACAGCTACGTGGATACCAACGTGAAGGGTACCCTCAACATCTGCCAGGCGGCCCTCGAGAATGGTGTGAAGCGGGTCATCCATACCTCCACCAGCGAGGTGTACGGTACGGCCCAGTATGTGCCCATCGACGAGAAGCACCCACTCCAGCCCCAGTCGCCGTACAGTGCCTCCAAGATCGGTGCCGACGCCATGGCAATGAGCTTCTTCAACGCCTTCGACCTGCCGCTCACCATCGCCCGGCCTTTCAATACCTATGGTCCGCGCCAGTCCGCCCGAGCGGTGATCCCCACCATCATCAGCCAGATTGCCAGCGGCATGCGGCAGATCCAGCTCGGTGACGTGACCCCCACCCGCGACTTCAACTACGTTGCCGACACCTGCCGCGGGTTCCTTGAACTCGCCCGCTGCGACAAGGCCATCGGCGAAACAGTCAACATCGGCTCCAACTTCGAGATCTCGGTGGGCGATACCCTCAACCTGATCCGCGAACTGATGAACAGCGACGTGGAGTTCCTCACCGACGAGCAGCGCCTGCGCCCCGGCAAGTCCGAGGTTTTCCGGCTGTGGTGCGACAACAGCAGGATCCGCGAACTGACGGGCTTCCAGCCCCAATACGACATCCGCGCCGGTCTTGCCGCCACCATCGAATGGTTCACGCGCCCGGAGAACCTCGCCAAGTACAAGGCCGACATCTACAACGTCTGAGCTACCCGAGCCCATGTTCGATGCCCTGATCCGCTTTGTCCGCGAGCAGTACCGCAGTGACGGCTTCATTCCGCTCCACGCACCGGTGTTTGCCGGCCACGAACGGGACTATGTCACCGATACCCTCGATTCCACCTTCGTCTCCAGCGTCGGGGCCTACGTAGACCGTTTTGAGCGGGACGTGGCCGCGTACACTGGCAGCCCTCGAGCCGTCGCGACGGTCAACGGGACCGCTGCTCTGCACATTGCCCTGCAATTGGCCGGCGTAGAGCCGGGCGAGCTGGTCATCACCCAGTCGCTTACCTTCGTCGCCACCTGCAACGCCATCGCTTACTGTAGTGCCGAGCCCGTCTTCATCGACGTGGACCGGCATACCCTCGGCCTGTCGCCCGGAGCGATGGAGGTCTGGCTCACCGACAATGCCATTGTCGGCGATGATGGCTTGTGCCGCACCCGCGATAGCGGCCAGGTTATCCGTGCCTGCGTGCCCATGCACACCTTTGGCCACCCGGCCGATCTGGACGGGCTGATGGATGTCTGCGCCCGCTGGAAGCTGGCCCTCGTCGAAGATGCCGCCGAATCCCTGGGCAGTTTCTACAAGGGCCGCCACACCGGTACCTTCGGCGCCCTCGGCACCCTCAGCTACAACGGCAACAAGATCATCACCACCGGTGGTGGTGGCATGATCCTCGCAGACGAGGTGCTCGGCGCCCGCGCCAAGCATCTCACCACCACCGCGAAGCGGCCGCACCCCTACGAATACGTGCACGACGAACTCGGTTACAACTACCGCCTGCCCAACCTCAATGCGGCCCTCGGTTGTGCCCAGCTCGAACAGCTCGAAGGTTTCATCGCCACCAAGCGCGAGCTGGCTGCTCGCTACGCCGCCCATCTGGCGGGCAGCGAACTGCAATTTTTTATCGAGCCGTCCGGGTGTCGTTCCAATTACTGGCTCAACGCGGTGATCTGTGCTGACCACGAACAGCGTGACGCCCTCCTCAAGGCTACCAACGATCAGGGCGTGATGACCCGCCCGATCTGGGCCCTGATGAATCGCCTGCCCATCTATGCCCATTGCCGCAAGGGTGACCTCTCCAACGCCGAGTGGCTGGAGGCGAGGGTGGTCAACCTGCCCAGCAGCGTGTTGCCGGACGCGCTGGCATGAGCCGGATGAAGTTCGCCTGGGAAACCGGCCTCGACAGTGCCACTGTCCCTGTCTATATGGGACGGGCCTACCAAAACCTGTTTGCAGACTACGATCGCACGGAAGCTCGCGTACTCGCTTGCTCCGCAGGGGGGCTGACGAGTTACCTCCCGATGCTGGTCCGGGAGCTGGGAAATGGGCAGAATGAAGCCTACTCCGCGTATGGATACGGCGGCCTGTTGGGGGCGCTCAGTCTGTCTGATGCTGACGTTGCCGCACTGAAAGCTTTTCTGGCAGATGCCTCCATCCTGGCCTTGTTTATCCGCCACACTCCTTTTCTGAACAACCACATCGCATGGCCTGGCGATCTTTGCTCACTTAGCCGACACACCTACGCCGCGTCGCTCCGGTCCCACGAGAACTTCGACAACTATCTAGCAAGTCTCCCCCAAAAGCTGCGTTGGTCAGTCAACTATGCGCAGCGTGCGGGACTCCACGTATCGTTTCACGATCTGGCAACGTGCTTGGACAGCAAAATAGAAGCTTTTTACCGCCTGTATGTCGAACTCATGCGGCAAAAAAAAACCGCGAATTACTATCTCTTTTCTGAAGCCTTCTTTTTCGAACATGCTCGCGCTCTCGGAGCAAGCTGCGAACTGGCGGAGATCGTAAATAACGAAACGGGTGAATTGATGGCCGGTGCGTTTTTCCTGATGGACGGAACGGGCTGGGCTCACTATCACCTGAGCGCGGCCACGCGAGATCTCATGAAAAAACAGGGTATGGAACTACTGATTGCGTCGGCGATCTATCGCTACGGTAATAACGGCTGCAGTGCCCTGCATCTTGGCGGTGGTCACGCTCTGGACGAAAGCGACGGATTGAGTCGCTTCAAAGCCAAATTCGCCAGTAATCGCTTCGATTTTTGCTGTACCAAGCTGGTTTGCGACGAAGTGGGCTATATTGCGGAGCGCGAGCGCTTGCCATTAGCCAACCCAGGATTTTTTCTTATTGCGGACGCGCGGGCGTTCTGATGAACGCAGTAATCGAGATTGGCCGATCCAGAGTTAATCTTTTGATTCTATTCGTCATTAAGGCTTCAAGACCATGATAGGTGGCGAACATTATCTTACTCCTCCCGCCCGGGTTGAAAACAGCTTGGGTGAGATGCTTGAAAAAACGACGGGCGAAATGGTTTTCTTCTCGACAGGGCGAGATGCGCTTTTTTCCCTTCTGGTTAGCCTGCCGCACAGGAGCATCTACCTTCCGGACTTGGTGTGTGCGTCAGTTCACCAAGCCTGCGTGGCTGCGGGAAAGGTAATTATCAGCTACCCACTCGAGCCGGAACTTCTTGATAGCAGTCAATTAGACCTGCAGAAGGCCAAATCCTCATGCCTGCTAGTCATGCACTACTTTGGCGTAGCCAATTTGCCTCTTTTGTCCCGAGCCAGACAAGCCGGCATAACGGTAATTTCCGATGTCACCCACATGCTTTTCAATCCCAGGCAGCTGGCGCAGATCGCCCAGGAGTCGGACTACCTGATCGCCAGCCTCCGCAAATCCGGTGCATTTCCGGACGGAGGCTTTGTGTCCAGCTGCTTAGAACCTCTAGTCCAGGCCACGCTGCCCATTCGCGAGAGATTTTTCTCACTCCGTGCGGCAGGTCTGCTCTCCAGAGGTTTTTCTGCGCAGAAAAATTTTTGCGATGACGAAAATTTTCATTTGCTGAGGACTGCCGAGGGTGTAATCGACCAATCCAGCCCAGGTGCGCACCAATGTAGCTATCTGACTAGGCGCCTGCTGTTTACGGTGGATGTCGACGCTGCTGCTTTGAAAGTAAATGACAACATGCAGACTCTGGCTGCCAATCTTAAGGACGCCTGCGTCACCCCTTGTCAGCCCGGCTTCACTTCACCTTACTTTTGTTGTTTCTTTCGTAACAGAAAAGAGCGGGATTTTGTGCGCACTCAACTGGCCGCACGCAAGTACTTCTGCCCCGTGCATTGGGACACTTCTTCGCTGCCCACGCCGAGCCCGTTGTCTGAGCGCTGCCTCAGTATTCCCTGTGATGCACGCTACAATTCAATTGATATGAACGACGTTGCAAGCATCATCGAGTCATGCGTAAAAACATAAAAATCGCGATCCTGACGACTGCCCGTTCAGATTTTGGCCTGTTGAAACGGGTCATTCGCCATGCCGCGGAACGCTTCAATGTCGACCTGCTGGTAGCGGGTTCCCATTTCTTGCGCTCGCGTGGAGAAACCATTCACGAAATTGAATTTGAATTCGCTGCCTGCCCGAACATCAAGATTGTTCCTTTTGATGCCATGGACGGTGCAGCCACTCCATCCGCGCAGGTAAGTACGCTGGCCCATACCCAATTGCTGGTCTCCAGCTGGTTGGAGAGAAATCGCTATGATCTGCTGCTTTTTCTCGGTGACCGCTGGGAACTCTGGGGTGTCACTCTCGCAGCCTTCATGCATGGCGTTCCTCTGGCGCACATCAGCGGCGGTGAAATCACTGAGGGTGTCATTGACGATTCCGTTCGACACGCCCATACGAAGATCGCTGGACTGCATTTTGCGGCAACCACTGATTACGCGAGAAACCTTAGCCTGATGGGGGAAGAGGACTGGCGTATCTCCGTGGTCGGTGAGTGTGGCCTGGATCAAATTCACGATAGCGAAATCGCGTCCCCCGAGGAAGTCAGGGAAAAATTTGGCATTGACTTTTCGCGTGACATCATTCTGGTCACGTTCCATCCATCGACTCTCGATTGCCAGACCTCGGTTTCCGAGCAAATCGGCGCTGTATTGAAATCCTTGTCTGCATTTCCCCGCTACCAGATCATATTCACGGCTCCGGGCGTGGAGCAGGGGGCCGAAACAGTGCTGGAAGCAATTCGGCACTATGTCGCCGAACATGCAAATGCAACGCTTGTCGACCATTTTGGTAATCGGAATTATCTTGCGGTGATGCAACGTGCCAAAGTCGTGGTTGGAAACTCTTCCAGCGGTCTTGTCGAAGCGTCCTCCTTCGGAGTGCCAGCAGTCAACATTGGCCAACGCCAGAAGAATCGTCTTGCCGCGGATTCGGTGCAGCATGTTTCTTATTCGGCTATTGAAATCCGCACTGCTGTAGAGCGAGCCCTGACCGCCGATTTCCAGCAGCATGCTCGCACGTGCCTTAATCCCTATGACCCTTACCGTGATGGTAAGAACTCGTTGCGGATTGTGGATGCGCTAGAATATGCCCTAACTGCTCTGCCGCGAGAGCGTCTGCGCATCAAGAAATTCGATACCCGGGTGATGCCTGAGCAATGGAATTACCTTCTTAAAGAAAGGGCCTGAAGTGAAACACGTTTATATCATTGCTGAGGCTGGGGTTAACCATAATGGCGATGTTGCGCTCGCGCGGAAACTGATCGAAGCTGCCCACGCCGCTGGGGCGGATGCGGTCAAATTTCAGACCTTCAAGACCGAGAAGATTCTGACCCGCAACACTGGCATGGCTGCATACCAGAAGGAAAATCTAAATTCAGATGACACACAGTTTCAGATGGTCAAGGCGCTCGAGCTCAGTTACCGCGATTTTGCTGATCTTAAGGCCTATGCCGATTCGATTGGGATCGATTTCCTGTCAACTCCGGATGATGAGGAAAGTCTGGATTTTCTGGCTGGTGAGCTGGATTTGCCATGGGTCAAGATCGGTTCAGGCGAGGTAACGAACTTGCCCTTTTTGCGCAAGATTGCGGCCAAGCAGAAGCCCCTCATTCTATCTACTGGCATGTCTAACCTCGGCGAAGTCGAGAGGGCTGTCCGGCTGATCCGTACGATAAACAACCATCCGCTGGTGCTTTTGCATTGCACAACCAATTATCCCTGTCCTCCTGCAGAAGTGAATCTGCGGGCGATGCAAACCCTTAAGTGCGCTTTTAATGTCCGGGTTGGTTATTCTGATCACACGGAGGGTTGCGAGGTTCCTGTTGCAGCAGTCGCACTGGGCGCTGAACTGATCGAGAAGCACCTGACCCTCGACAAGGAGATGGAGGGGCCAGATCACCGCGCCTCACTCGAACCTGCTGAGTTTGGTGAAATGGTGCGGCAACTCCGGGCGATCGAGCAAGCGCTAGGAAACGGGGTCAAGTGGCCCAATCCGAGTGAGGAAAAAATCAAGCCCCTTGTGCGCCGCCGCATAGTAGCGGCCCACGATTTACTTCAGGGAACCATCATCGACTGGGATCACCTCAGTTTCAAGCGCGCTAGTGAGGGTATTTATGTCGATGAAGCGGAGCATCTGATCGGGCGACGCCTGAACGTCAGTCTTGCCGAAGATTCCCCTTTCACGTGGTCTTGCCTTGGCGAACAGATCTCACCTATGCAACAACACACAGACGATACTCACTGAGTCTGCTGGGCGCCTCGAGAAACCTCGGTTCCCGAAAGTTCGGCCTACAAAAATCAAAGGCTTATGGAGCCAATTTTGCAGAAATAAGGGGTTTTTCGAGGTGACTTGCTCATTAAGTCCAAAGATGCGCAATAGGAGCTAAATTTGGAAAAGCCGACTTTCGAAGATGTCAGTCTCAGTCCAGCGACAGAGGCCGACTTCGATTTTATTTACGATCTAAAATGCGAAGTAAATAGCATCTACTGGGGAGGGTTTGCTGCAAAGCCAGACTATGAAAACCTGAAGTTGCATTATGCGAGGAGCGCCGCTGATTCCTCGAAGATTACGCTTGTAATTAGATGGAGTGAGCGACGGGTCGGGATAATAAGCTTCAGGATTGGCCATGATCTGAACTGCATCGACCACAGTACCAATATTTCACAAAAATTCAGCGGGCTCGGACTAGGTGTTTTGGCATTGAGAAAGAATGTTGAATATCTGATCGAGCGCTTTCCATCCTGCGAAAAGATCATGGCCTGGATCCGTGAGGATAACCCGCGCTCGCACAAGATGGTTAGGGCGTGTGGTTTTGTAGAGACTGATAGCTGTGAAGAACGCTACCTGGACTCGGATCGCAAGCCCGTTCTTTTGCGGCTATGGATTAGGCCTTTGAAATAAATATGGATTGAAGTCTTTGATGTTTGGGTATTTGGCGGAATATGAATTCGGCCTGATGGCAGGCTCAAAACGTCGAATCAATTGCCACTTACAGCCCGAGCTCCAGACATTGCTGGATATTAGCGTATGAAACACTGGGATAAAACACTCGTTGAATCGACAGCTTCGCTGGAGAGCGCCATTACGACAATGGATAGCGCTGGCTTGCGAATCGCTCTCGTGGTGGATGAAGAGCGCCGCCTGCTCGGCACGCTGACTGACGGCGACGTACGCCGGGCCCTGCTACGCCACCA